>DATNOW010000150.1:0-19047 GCA_036703515.1 Chroococcidiopsis sp. | reverse complement strand
TGACTTAGATACTAGTTCAAATGTATCATTTTTAAGATTCTGAAGCTTTAAAAAAACTTGGGATAAGCTAAAGTGTCCAAACGATTCGCGATCGCTAACACAGTTCTCCTAACCTACGTCAAAGGCCGCGGAAAAATGTTTCTCTAACAACGGATCTACCACGCTCACGCTCACCTCAATGTCCACTTCTTTCAGCTTCAACTTTCAGGAACGCAGCTTAGCTTGCCCCTGCCGTAAATACTGCTGGTATGCCTTCAAGCCTTCATGGCGGCATAGCTCACCTGATATACCAATGTAATATGAAGCTGCACAGGATTGGCTCTGTCAGACAATGGGGCTTAAGCCCTGGGTTCTATGTAACTCCACAAATAATTGGTATAAATCGTTTCATCACTGATCCGCGATCCGCCTTCTCGCTTCAACCGAGTTGAACAGCAATGGACTACATTGACAAAGCTGTTATATTTCTCAATTCGTAAACTTTGACTTCGTTCGAAAATGCTAAGCTGCGTGTAATTTATAGAGTATCTTTTTGTCGTAGCAAACATTAGACTCCCCTATGAGTCCCTCCACGGAAAGTTTCTAGGTGATGCACTTCATTCTAGAATCGGCGTTTTTATAGATCTGACTTATAGATTTTTCTCAAATTCTTCACATTTCGTCACGACCTACCCTTAGGGAGAACGCTATGACAACGAATCCAAAATTGCCCAGTTATGAAGAAATCTTTGGAGAACTCGACTTCAAAGCCGGGGATGATGGGCGATCCGTACTGTCGCCAGCGGCCTATCTCGCTGATTTACTTCAGCTTTTAAATGATGATCTTCCCGTTAAGGATCCCATTCAGAATCCCGGACTCTATCAACGCCGTGCCGATATCTCCGCCTTGCCGCTAAATACTGAAAATACCTATACCCCGATTCCCTATCTCGATATTGTTAACACCGTTTTAGAAAACAAAATAAAAGATTTAGAGCATAAAACAAAGGGTCAAAATACCCCCAATAATGCCTACGAAATTCTCAAAAGTAAGACTTATCCGTTTAATTTGCCATTTAATTTTGAGCACGAACGGGGCAAAAAAATCCTTGATTATTTGCAAGTTTCTACCCCCGATCTCTATAAAGCATTCAGTCAACAGTGGGATCCCAATCTAATTAGTCGAGACGCGCTGAAACTCTCGATTGAAGAATGGAATGCGATTCTCCAAGAATCCAGCGAAGTCCAGCGACAACAGTACTTTGGCCCCATTCACTTTGGCCCCAGCCCAGACTCTGGCTCCCTGAATCTGGAGGATTTTCTCAAAAAAACTGGACTGTCCGGAGCCGAATTACGCGAACTGCTTTATCAAGACCTCAGTGCCACCGCAATGGATGCCAACGGTCAGCCCGAACGTGCAAAGGCCACAGAATTTTTTATCCATTTTCAGTTGAACAGCTATGTCACGCTGAATGCAACAGAAACAGCGTTAGTCTGGCAAGGAACCCCGGTTGAGAAAGCCTGGGATACATGGTGCGATCGCGTTCAGCGCCTGATCCGACTGCATACCAAAATCGGACTGTCTTTCACGGAATTAGATCTAATTCTCCGCAGTTGTTGCCACAATTATCTGGATGCCGCGGCGATGCAAACGATCGCGGTGATTCAGCATTTGCGCGATCGCTACAACTTAGCGATCGATGTCATCTGTAGCTTTTTCAGTCCCATGAATATCCGAGGACTGGGGGATGAGGCCGAACCAAAAGATCTGTTCAATCGCACCTTTAATAGCCGATTTGCTCCCCTCGATCGCACCTATATTCCCGGATTCAAGATTACTCCCCCCGTTCCGAGATCCGAGTTTACGCCCCCCGCCTATGCAGGCTATAGCGCCTTGAGCGGCCCCGAGGATATCCTCGCTACCAGCGAGAGCAGCAAGACCTATCGCAAGCGCCTGTGCCAAGCCCTGGGTCTTTCGGATGCCACCCTGGTGGCAATCATCAAAACTCTGAGGTCAAAACTCACTGGCCCCGATGTCTTCACCACCCCAGCCACTCTGACGCTTGACCACCTCTCGCTCCTATTTCGGATTACCCGACTCAGCGAAATTCTGGATTTTTCCCCAGAGGATTTATTTTCCCTCCTGGATATTCTCAGTCAGGATCCGTCTATTCGCACCCACAATAATTTCAATTCCCTGATTCCTAATTTTATTCAAACCCAAGACTGCTATCAGATTCTGGCGGGTGGGAATATCTCAGCGTCTCTGTGGCTTGTGCAATTGCTCTGTGCCCTAGCGGACTGGATCCAGGCGGAGGATTTGGCCCCGAGTGATCTGAAGCAATGGTTGACCGGTGTGGATAAAAATGAAGTAGCCGCGATCGCCCGTCACCAGCAAAAGATTGCCTTTCTCAACAGCCTGTACCAGCAGTTTCAGTCGGTGATGTTTGAGTCCACCTTGTTTGAGTCCGAACAGGTGGATAGTCGCACCGCTCGAATCATCTATCAAACCTTAACGGAAAAAACCAGTCTGCTGGTATCCAGTCAAGATAGCCGTCTGGTGAAATTCGATCCGCTGTTGGCCGCACCCGCGGTCTATCGGGGGTTAACCCAACTCCAACGGATCAGCCCCGCAGATTTCATCGGTATCGGTCTAGAGTCGAAGATGTTGGATAAGATTTTCAACACTTTGATCCTGCGGGAATATATCACCACCGAAGGGCAACTGATCGAGGAAAACTTTCCCCAGTCCGTAGAATACTTCCATCTGGAAACGGACTTCACCCCCCAGCGGGAGGCGCTGTTCGGAATCATCTATGACTTGGTGCAGGGGGCGATCGCCGCCGATGATCCTGATGCGATCGCATCCAATGACGAGATGGACGACGAGGATGAATTCGTCGATGCAGCCAATGACGAGATTGAAAACGAATTCGACAACGCGCTGGAAGATGCGGATACTCCACCGATGTTGGATCCGGGCACAAATCCAGTAATTGATGTGGCGCTTTATCCATCGGATCTGGAAAGCTTAACCGACTTGTCCGACAAACAGCGAGATGAGCTATACGAAAACTTAATTTTCAACGGCTATATCGATGAAGAGGGCACCGTACTCCAGCCCCACTTCTTTATCGTTCAGGGCAACGTTAGCGCCTTTAAGCTAGACACCGATTTAGTAACCGATGCTGCCCCAATTTTTAATTTAATCCGATCGCAAACCCAGCGGTTCCATCAAGCCGAATTGAAACTGGATCCGGATATGTTCGCCGATCTGCCCCTCAAGCCCTTTGAAATTGATGAACTCATTGAAAACCTAAAATTCAATCAATATATCAACGCCAACCAAGTACTGCTGAATAAAGCGGCCCTCCTGTCAGAAACCCCCGCCACCTTGAATTTAGCCCTGGCCTTCTATCCCCACCGGCGCGCTATTCTCCAAGCCATCCAAGGGGCGATCCGCGAATTCAAATCGGAGTTCTATACCTTTAACAAAGAAGAATTTACGGCGATCGCCGATGCCAGTATCGGTCGCCAAGTCTACCGGGATATCGAGCCAAATTACCTGCGCAGCGGCCAACTGACCGAGGCCGCCGCCGCTTTCTTTCTGGATTCAGACAATTTGGCCTTGTTTCGTCTCGGCTCAGCTTTTACCGCCAATGATACCGCCATTGTCTTTCGTACTCTGCAAACCCTAGTCAACACGGCCCAAACCTATGCGTTTACTCCGGATGTGCTGGCAGAATTGGACTTTGATGAAGAAGAGCAACTCGAACTCATCGATATCCTCCACACTACGGGCTACCTCCTAGATCACACCCACATCGCCTGGGAAAAAATCAGTTATTTCCTGGTAATTGACAACGCTCTGGAATTCACCCTGGCCGGATTTGAAGACTACAACAAAGATATTTTCTTTGCCCTCCATGCGATCGCTAAACAAATCGATGCCGATGTCCAGGAAATTACCAGCCAATTCCAAGCCTTAGCGGAAACCCAATCCCGAGTCCTGTTTGAGGCCCTCCAGGATCACTTTGGCGTGGATACCGAGATCATCGCCACCCTTTGCCAACAGATTCTGCAAACCCCAAGCAGCATTGTAGAAGCCTTTTTGATTCCCACCCTGGGCGCGGTAAATATCCAGGGCGTGATTACCACAGAGCCGCAGAATGACCGCTTCAATCGGTTGTATCGTCGGATGGGACAATTTGCTGCGATCGCCGCCCAACTCGGCCTGACCGCCGTCGAAACCGCAATCGTCTGGCAGGATCAGGACCTAGTCGAGAAATTTCCCGAAAAATTGGTCTTGCCCCCAGAGGTCGAGCGCTTTGACGCCCTGCTCGACAATGGCAAAGGCGCGATTTACCTGTTCCTAGACAATCAATATTGGACTTATTCCGCCACCCACTACACCCTGCTATCGCCCATTAGCCAACCGCTGACCACCCTGTCGCCGCTGTTTGCCGGCATCCCCCAAGTTGAAGCGGCCTTTACCGATGCCAACGGGCATCAGATCCTGATCGCCCAAGGCAAAACCTATCGCCAAGCCAAGGGCAGCGATCGCTGGGTAGAACAATCCCGAATCTGGGGCCAAGTCAAAAGCAACTTCGAGCATCCCCAACGCATCGACACCACCTTTCAAGATAAAGCCGGCAAAATTTACCTGTTCTCCGGCGATCAATATATTCGCTACTCCAGCGACGACTACAGTGTTGTAGACGAAGGCTATCCCCTATCCATTGAGCAGCATTGGCGGCAAGATGCCTTAACCGTGGACTTGCCCCCGACCTTCAAACGCTCCATTGATGCCTCATTCCAAGACAGTACCGGTCACACCTATTTGTTTAAAGATCATCACTATCTCTGCCTCGAAAGCTCTGAAGCGGAAGGAATCATTAACCAAACCTGGGGCAAAGTCAGAAACAATTTTGAAAATCTAGACAAAATCGATGCGGCCTACAGCGACGGTGCCGAGGTGTTTCTCTTTGCCGGTGATCAAGTGATTGCCTACTCAGACAGTTTAGAAAATGCCCAAGTCACGGTTAAAGAAGGATTTCCCAAACGCCTCCGCACCCACTACACCGACCTCCCCGCCGAATTTGTTGATGGTGTGGAAGCAGCATTCAAAGGAGCCGATGGCATCACCTATCTGTTCAAAGGCGGTACACTGCTGCCGGTGGGGGGCGATCGCAAAGCCTCCACCGAAAAGGTTGTCAAAGAGGTGTGGGGCCGAGTCCGGAACACGATTGTCAAATCGGGGCGCATGGATGCCGCCTTTGTCGGGTTAGATGGCAAAACCTACCTCTTCAGTGATGATCAATTTGTTCGCTATTCTGGGGCCGACTATGCCCAGGTGGATGTGGGATATCCCCGCACCATCGAGCAGGATTGGGGCGGCTTAAATCACGTCGATGCGGCCTTTATTTTCAACGGCAAAACCTACTTGTTTGGGACAGCCCCCGGCCACGACGGCACCGTCTACGTCCGCTACTCCACTCCCGACTACACCACCGTGGATCCGGGCTATCCCAAGCCGCCCAACGATAATTGGTGGAATTTGCCCTTTAGTTTGGTTGAGGAAGGTGCGCCGTTTAACACCATTGATACCGTGCTCAATGCCTCAGATCACAAAATCTACCTGTTCTCGGGCAGTCGATTCATTTACTTTGATCAACAGCAGCGCTGGTGGTCAGAGCCCCAGGACTTGGCCACTCAGTGGGATAGCATTCCCTTTACTAAGGTGGATGCGGCCTTTAGCGGCAAGGATGGCAAAACCTACCTATTTTCCGACACCAAATTCATTCAATATTCCGGCCAAAACTACAGTCGAACAGACGATCGCACCCCCAGTCAAACCAAGCGCTACTGGGGGCATGTCGCCAATAACATTGCCAAAACGGGCCGCGTCGATGCAGCTCTCGTAGTCGAGTTCGCTATTGCCGGTAAGCCCGAGTTCTATACCTACTTGTTTTCTGGCAATCAATATTTCCGCTACACGGGCAATCAATACACCGAGGTAGACGAAGGCTATCCCAAATTGATCGCCACCAGCCTCAAACAAGAGCCGCGGTTCCAAAATCTGAGTATGGTCTGTGATGACGGCATTGATGCCGTCTTGGCGGATCAGCGGCACATTTACCTGTTCAAAAAGGGTCAGTGCCATGTAATTTCTGACAGTCTGTATAAGGTTTACACCTTGCCCCAGGGCAGTGCGATCGCCTGTGCCTTTGGCAGTGAGGGCACGATCTTTGTGGCTGATACTGCGGCTGATACTGCGGGCTGGTCGCGGCACAGCCATCTAGAAGGGCTGAATCCTCAGAAAACCCCGATGTTGCCCCCTCACCTGCGATCGGTGCCCGATGACTTCAAAACCGGCCTCGAAGCGGTGCTGGTGGGAGTCGATCGCAATACCTATCTGTTTAAAGGAACCCAGTGCTTCAATGTTTCCTTGAACAAGGCATACCCATTGAACGAAGAGTGGGGTCGAGTCAAAAATAACATTGATGTGAACAACACGATTGATGCAGCCTTTGTGGGGCGAGATGGCAAAACCTATGTGTTTAGTGGCGATCAGTATGTGAGCTATGCCGCGCCCGTGGGGAGACAAGCGGGGGGACAGGCGGGGAAAACATTGCCCTACACCTATGGGGACGTTGAGCAGTTGCCGCGCCCGATTAAGGAACAGTGGGGCGGACTAACCCGCATCAGCTTGGCCTTTGTCAAAGATGAAAAAACCTATCTGTTTGAACCCGCCGATGCCCAGGGCAATGCCCGTTATCTTTGCTATTCCACGGCAGACTATAGCCAGCCCGATGCCGGATTCCCCAAGGTGGGCGATCGCAGCTTTTGGCAAATCCCCTTGGACTACCGTAATGATGGCTTTGTCACCGTGGATGCGGTGTTGTTTGAAGCAGACAATATGTTTCTGCTGAGTGGGCAACAATATATCCAATTCAATACCGCTACAGAACAATGGACCCCGCCTAAACCCCTAGCCCGGATCTGGCGCGAAATTCCCTTTGATAAAAGCTCATTTCAACGGATCAAAACCGCCTTCACCGGCAGCGATGGCGTTACTTACTTCTTTGCCGATGAGTATTTTGTCGCCTATGCCGAGTCGAAATTTACCACGTCTCCCATCCCCATCCGGGAGCGCTGGGGGCGGCTGCGGAATAACTTTGCCGCCCATCCCCAGGGCAATCGCGTCGATGCGGCCTTCGTGTTCCAAGGCAAGACTACCTATCTCTTTTCCCGCGATCAGTATGTGCGCTATTCCAGTAAGGATTACCGCTATGTGGATGCGGGCTATCCCAAACCCATTGCCAATAATTTGCGCACGGAAGTAGGCTTTGAAAATCTGCCGGAGGCGGTGGAACAGGCGATCGCTAGCGCCACCGATCGCGTCATCCAAGCCATTGTCGCCAGCGATCGCACCCTCTATCTCTTAATCAGCGATCCGGTTCTCGGTCAGCAATGGCACGCTGTCTCCCAAAACCTCACCGCCACCTATCCCCTCAGCCGCTACGGGCGGCTGAAAAATAACCTGGTGCAGCAAAACCGGGTCGATGCGGCCCTTTGCACCCCCAATGGCCAAACCTTCCTGTTCACGGGCGATCAAGGCGTGCGCTATTCCGGCGACACCTACACCTACGTGGATGATGGCTATCCCAAAGCCCTGGCCACAATTCTGACGGAAGAATTGGGCATGACCCGCCTCAGCGATGGCTTTAAGTACAGCATTGATGCGGTGTTGCAGGGGGGCGATGGCAGCCTCTATGTGTTCAAAGACCAAAACTTCCAGCGCTCCAATGCCGCTAAGGCCCAGCCCATCAATGAGTATTGGGGAAAAGTCAAAAATAATTTCGCGGTGGATCCGGCCAATCCAGACCCGACGGGGCGATCGCTGGATGCTGCCTTCATTGCCCCCACCGGTCAGCTTTACGCCTTCAAAGGCGATCAATATATTCAATACACAAATCCCGATCAAGTCTGGGTGGATGCGGGCTTTCCCAAACGCATCAAAGACCATTGGGGCAATTTGCCCATTGGCTTTGAGGAGGGAATCAACGCGGGCTTTGTGTTTGAAGATAAAACCTATCTGATCAAGGACACCGAGTATGTCCGCTACTCCACGCCCACCTATGAGCGGATGGATGCAATTTATCCCCAGATGATCAAGAATCGCTGGGGCAACTGGTCTGATTACCTGCTGAGTGATCTAAAAACCATCACCCGGTTCAAACAGCTCCAAGACACCTACCGCAGCGGCGAATCGACCTTAAGTGACTTTCTGCAACCAGAAAACGGGCCGGTCACTGATCCCTACCAAATGCTGGCCACTCTGTTTGGCTGGGACATTGAAGAGGTGAAGTGGCTGAAGCGCAAGAATGCCTTTTTAAGCGCCACACCAGTGTGGCAAGGTACAGAAACCCCGGAGCAACGGCAGGCGATCGCCGAGAACAGTGCCTTTTTCAATACGGACAATCTGTTTGAGCACAGCTTCAAACTAGAAA
This sequence comes from Chroococcidiopsis sp., assembly GCA_036703515.1. GTDB lineage: Bacteria > Cyanobacteriota > Cyanobacteriia > Elainellales > Elainellaceae > DATNOW01. The sequence goes on along the minus strand of DATNOW010000150.1, from coordinate 10,555 downwards.
TGATTTTGCGGATGTTCGATATTTTTGCCATCGCCCAAACGATGGGGACTACGCCCAGCGAACTCTACCAAACCGTGTGGGAAAAACGCTATGCCTTGGATCCTAAAAAATTCAACTTACAGCAAGCCGCCGATGCGCTGTATCGATTTTTAGCCCTGATCCATCGCGCCTAGAGGGCCATCGCTGATCGCATCGGATGCCCTATCACCGTTCTTCTCGAATTGCTCATTCTCCATCTTGATATTGTCAGGTTTAATTATGGCAAACAACGATTGGCTCCAGATTTCCCAACAATTGCACGATGAACTCAATGAGATTAAGCGCGATGCCCTCGTGCCCTATGCGATCGCCACAGACGACAGCGAGCCTAAAATCGAAGATGCCCGAGATTTGTACGAACAACTGCTGATTGATGTAGAGATGGGCCGATGTGGCCGCACTTCGAAGGTGGGAGAAGCGATCGCCGCCGCCCAACTCTACTTGCATCGCTACCTCGTCAATCTGGAATCCAACGACCTCGACAATCCTGACGCCACCAAACAAAAAATCAAACTCTACTGGCAATGGATGAAGAACTACCGCGTCTGGGAAGCCAACCGCAAAGTCTTTCTCTATCCCGAAAACTACCTGCGCCCCGAACTCAGAGATACCAAAACCCCCGCCTTCAAAATCCTAGAAGATGATCTATTGCAGGGCGAAATCACCGAAGACGCTGCGCAACGGGCCTATCAAAAATATCTGGATGAATATACCGAAGTCTCCCGCCTCACCATTGCCGGGGGCTATGTGCATGATTCTATAGACCCGAGCGGCAATCGGGCTAAAAGCCTGGTCTTGTTTGGCCGCACCAAAACTGACCCGCGCCGCTATTACTACCGTATGGGGCAATTTTTAGGCAGCGACAAAGCCGCCACCTGGAACCCTTGGCTGAAGGTGAATGTGCAAATTGATGCCGATAAAGTCTATCCGGTGTTTGCCTTTAACCGAGTGTTTGTGTTTTGGGTGAAGCTAGAGGCGATCGCCAACGCCAACAATTCCACTACCCTCACCACTACCACCAGCGACAACACCCAAACCATTAGTTCCAATTCCCAGTCCGCCGCCTACGTTCTGCGCATTTATTACTCGTTCTATAACCTCAACAAGGAATGGGTGCCGCCCCAAATCTTGCGCCCCAAGGACAACAACGCCGCCACTACCGAATTCCGCATTCCCCCCGGTGTTGCGCTCCAAGATATAACCAAGATTGGACTCTTGGTGGAAACTTCGAAAAACTTCAAAGTGGCCGTACCGGGGTTTGAGGCGATCGCAGAGCACGACCATATCATCATTCAGTGCGCCTACGACACTCCCACCAGCTATCGATGGATTCAGCGCATTAATTCTTCCGGCTTTCCCGCGTTCTCCTTCGTCCGTCCCCCAAAACCCACCAAGACTGCTTATAAAACTTTTTGCCTAACGCCAGAACTGTACGCCCTAGAGCTACCCAATCAAAAAGAGTTTGAAAATACCAGCCAGCGCACTTTCCAGAGCATTTTTAATGAACCTCCCCTCTCCGAAGACCAGATGGTGCTGTTCAATACGGTGCAGCAATCCTCCGAAGGGTCTTGGTTCAGTTTCGACCACAAAGGCGGCAGCTTCCTGTGCAAGCCAGATGTCGCCCTGTTACCGGCCAATCCCTGGAAGCGGCTAAAGGGAAATAAGGACAACCTGCCCGAGTGGCCCATGATTGATGCGGCGGTGCAGTTGCCCAACGGTCGCGCCTTTTTCTTCAAAAAGGGCACCAACCAACAGCCCCAAACCTTTAAGGCATCGGTGGCGGCGTTTCCGGGGGCGCTGGCGGAGGAGGAGGCGATCGCCGACCGCTGGGGCAAAGTCAACAACAACATTGCCAACACCCAGATTGTGCATTCGGCCTATGTCGACAAGACCGGCGGCCAGCGCATCACCGAGCGCACCGCCGGGGGCACCAGCGAGCGCACCGTCTGGAAAACCTATGTATTCAGCGGCGACCAATACTTTGTCTATACCGATGGTGCCCAGACGGGCTATGAATGGGTGGACGAAGGCTATCCCCAGCTGATTTCCAGTAATCCAGACTTGCCCCCATGGAGCCAAATTAATGCGGCATTCCAGGGCAAAGATGGCAAAACCTATTTCTTTAACAATGCCGACCAGCACTATCGCGTTTCTGGCGACGCCACCGATCGGAGCATCCGGGACGATTGGGGCAACTTCAGCCAAAACTCGACCTTCATCACGGGCTTTGTGCCCCCGACTGACGATACAGACGCCCCCTCGGTGGATGCGGGCTTTACCTATAACAAGGCCACCTATGTGCTCAACCGCACTGCGTTTGTCAAATACAGTCTGTTGGCAGACACCCCTGCTCCCTATCGCTGTATTGATCAGGGCTATCCCAAAGCCCATACCTTACTCGCCCTCCTCGGGGAACTGGGGCATTCCCCTTCGGCCAAAGACCAGGAAAGTCTAAGTTCGGAAAAAGTAGTGGCCGCCTACGAGCAGGGAACGACCCTGTATTTGCGCACAAAATCGGGCAAAGACTACGAGTATAAAGACGGCAAATTAACCCTCCTCGACTCCAAGGGAGGCTGGACCGCAGGCTTTGTGGTGGGGGATTTTGTCTATCGCTTTGCCAGCACCCAACTCACCGTCACCAACTTCACCGTCAAAACGCCCAAGCCAGAATCCTTCACCCTAAATCACAGCATCAATGCCGCCTTTGTGGGCATGGACAATCAGGTCTATCTGTTCCGCAAAACCGACTTTATTGCCTTCCCTAAGGATGGGCTGACGGGTCAAACTGTAGCGAACGAGGTGAACCGGGCGATCGCCTGGAACAATGCCCTAGTCAACTCGGCGAAATGGGGCAAAGTCGGCGACAACATTGCCTACACGGGCAAAATTGATGCGGCCTTTTGTGATGGGGACAAAACCTACTTGTTCAGTGGCGACGAATATTCAGCCTACTCGGGTTCGACCTATCCCCCCGATCGCGCCAGCTATCCAGACTCAGGCTATCCCAAAAAACTGACCACCAATACAGAACGCTTCCCAAAATGGGAAAAAATCGATGCCATCCTCCAGACCTTTACCCCAGAGGGCAATAAAGGGGAACTCTTTTTCTTCCGCCATGCTGAGAAAGACTACACCTCATCCACGGATCTGAGGAGCCGGAATGACACCGCCACTAAATGGGGCAGAGTCCGCAACAACATTGCCGCCCAGGGGATTGTGGATGCGGCCTTTGTCAAACAGGATTGTCTGTTTTTGGCCAGTGGCGACCAAATTTTTCGCTATACCCTGCGGGACTCCGCCTCCACCACTCCGGGCCCCGACCCCAGCTTGAATGAATTTGTGGATATGGGCTATCCCAAATCCTTCAAATGGGGCGAGGTGGAAGCAGAAACAACAGCCCCGGCGGATGGCATCTTAGCAAACAGAACCTGGCTGGACGGCAGGCTGCTAGAGGACGGCAGGCTGCTAGAGGACGACAGGCTGGAGGTCTTAGTGGAGCCCCCCATTACCCAAATTGATGCCGTCTTTACCCTCAGCTATACCACCCCGCTGGCCGCTAGCGATAAAACCTATCTGTTTGCGGGAACGCGCTATGTCCAATTGGCCGAGCTGAAAGATAAAGAACTGCAAGAACTCACAATCGACCCTCTGCTCAAGCCGATTCAAGGCAATTGGGGAAACGTGCCCGAGGAGCTGTTGTCAGGTCTAGATGGGGCATTGGATGCGGTGAGTGCGGGCGGTGGGCGCAATTTATTTCTGTTTAAGGGCGATCGCTATGTCAAATATCACCTTGAGGATGCCTCCAGCGTCCAACCCTTTGAGCTTGACACCATTCCCTACGAGATTGTTCGTCTCACCACTAGCACAGCCTATCGCCTGAACCAGACCCTATTTGAAGGGGGACTGCCCGCCCTGCTCAGCCTCACCACCCAGGAAATTGACGATACCCCCGCCTTTAGCTCGAAGTCCGTTCCGCCCCAAGAGATCGCCACCACCATTCAGATCAAGGAGGGCAAAGTCAAGGAGGAGAAACTGCCCAGCGGTTCCCATCTCGACTTTTCCAGCGCCAATGGCATCTACTACTGGGAGATCTTTTTCCATGCCCCATGGCTGATTGCCCAGGCGCTGAATCTGGGGCAGCAGTTTGAAGCGTCCAAAACTTGGTACGAATACATCTACGACCCCACCGCCAGCACCGACTACTGGAAGTTTCTCCCCTTCTTACCCCGCTATGCCCAATCTCTGCCGGAAGGCTCCCAGAGCGCTCAAATCAATGCCTATTTAGCCGATCCCTTTGATCCGCACGCCATTGCCGCCCTGCGTCCCCTGGCTTACCGCAAGGCGATCGTCATGGCCTACATCGATAACCTAATCGACTGGGGCGATATGCTGTTTCAGCAATATACGGCAGAAAACATCAACGAAGCTCGGATGCTCTATATCCTGGCCTATGATTTGCTCGGGTCCAAGCCAGAAAATTTGGGCAGAAAACTCTTATCCGAGGATCAGCCTTACAGCGGCCTATTCACAGAATCATCGGAGACACAAACGGCTGATCCCACTGCCAATCCATCAACCCCGGAGGCCGGACAACTCACCGCGTCCCATCCCTTCTTAAGAGCGGTCGATGGCGACGAGAACTATGACTTTTTGGTCTATCCCGCGATCAAGCCCCATGCCACCGTCCTCAATCCCTACTTCTTTGTGCCGGAAAACCCCTTGTTTAACGAGTATTGGAGTCGGGTGGAAGATCGGCTGTACAAAATCCGCCATTGCCTCAACATTATGGGCATCAGCCAGCCGCTGCCGCTGTTTGAGCCGCCCATTGACCCGATGGCTTTGGTGCAGGCGGTCAGCAGCGGCGCGGGCCTCAGCAGTGCTCTAGCCAGCCTGAATATTCCGGTGCCCCATTACCGCTTCAGTTTTATGGTGCGCAAAGCCCAGGAACTGGCGCAGAAGTTGAGTCAGTTTGGCAATGATTTGCTCGGCGCATTGGAAAAGAAAGACGCGGAAGAACTGAGCCTGCTGCAAAACCGGCAGGAAGGCATCATTCTGAACCTAACTCGGGAGATCAAGCAGGCCCAGATCCAAGAAGCCACCTACAACAAACAGGTCTTAGAGGAAAGTTTGATCTCTACCACCGATCAGTCCAAGCATTACGAACGCTTGCTCAATCAAGGCTTAATCCAGGAAGAAAAGACTCAACTTGACCTGATGATTACGGCCGCCAGTTTCATGAGTGCAGCAGGTGCGATCAAGCTAGTAGCGGCGATCGCCCGGGCCTTGCCGGAAAGCACCATCGGGGTCTTTTCCTTTGGGATCACGATTGGCGGGGACGAGATTGGTGAGTCGATTGACAAGGTAGCGGAAGGGTTAGAAACCTCAGGGGATGCGATTAGTATGGCCGGGGAGGCGCTGGGTATCAAAGCCCAGCATGCGCGATCGGTGGATGACTGGACGCTGCAAAAGGCCATGGCCGACAGTCAAATCAAGCAAATCAATTTGCAACTAAAAGGGGCCGATCTCCAGATCCAAATGGCCCAGCGGGAAATGACCATCCTAGAGCAGCAAATTACCCAAAACGAGTCCATTAGCACCTTCATGCGGGACAAGTTTTCCAACGCCCAACTCTATCAATGGATGGCCAATAAGCTGTCGGGGCTATACTACCAAACCTATCAAATGGCCTTTGACATGGCCAAGGCAGCGGAAAAAGCCTTCCAGTTTGAGCGGGGCATAAAGGAAAGCGAGGCCAGTTTTATCAGCGGCGCTTACTGGGATAGCCAGCGCAAAGGCTTGCTAGCCGGGGATTACCTAGGGCTGGATTTGGATCGGATGGAAAAAGCCTATATCGATAGCGATCGCCGGGGTTTTGAAATCACCAAAGCCATTTCCCTGCTGGACATCGATCCGATCGCCCTGCTGCAACTCAAAATCAAGGGCCTGTGTGAATTCTCCCTGTCGGAAAGCTTGTTTGACTACGATTTTCCCGGCCACTATTGCCGCCAGATCCGCACCCTGTCCCTCACCTTTGACTTTGGCGAAGCCAGCCAAACCGTGATGGCCACCCTGACCCAGCTCAACCACACAACGGTGCTGGAACCGGATCCCAAGGCGGTGAAATTTCTGCTGGATCCCAAGGACCAGCCGCCCCTGTCGCTGCGCAACGGCTGGAAAGCCAATCAGCAAATTGCCCTATCCCATGTGGAAGAGGGCGAAAAGAACAACGGCCTGTTTGAGTTGCGCTTTGATGATGAACGCTATCTGCCCTTTGAAGGCACGGGCGCGGTTTCGACCTGGCGACTGGAACTGAATGGCAAGAAAAATTCCTACGACATCAACCAGTTGCGGGATGTGACGATGAATTTGAAATACTCGGCGGAGCAGGGGGGCACGGTCTTTGCCAATGCGGTGAAGGGGATGTTGAAACCCTACACCACCGCTCGGTTTATGGATGTGGCGCAGGAATTTCCCGATGAATGGGCGGCGTTTTTAGAGGCAGAGGGCGAGGATTTGGTGTTGCCCATGAGCCGGGAGTTGTTCCCCAATATGAGTGGCAGCAAGATTTCTGGGATCTTTACCCGCTATGACCTAGCGGAGCCAGGAGCGGTGAGCATGGTGCTGAATGGGGATAAAGACCTGACTTTGCAGGATGGCAAGTTCTTGCTGACCACGGAGCTGAGTATCAGCAGTCGGGGGGCAGAGTGGAGGTTTACCGTCAGTGGTGATAAGGAACTCCTCAACACCATTGGACTGGTCTTCAGCTATAAAGCGAGTGTGACTTAATTCTGAAAACGGCGGTCGGGACGGGGCTTTTGCGGAGACTAAGGCCCAATGCTTCGCCCCTAACAGGGGGATTAGAAGAGGGGGAAAGATGCCTAAGAAGAAGGGAACTGCGCGGAATACGGCGACGCTGAAGTCGTTGAATCAGAAGAAGCACACGGCTATTCAGGGGAAGCTGGGGGGTGGGCTGCAAACCAAGCTGGACACTCGGCTGCAATCGGTGGATGAGCCGACGGCAAAGCAGATGGAGAGTCTGTTGCATTTTGACCGGCAGAGTCGGGGTAGCACTACCGAGGAGCAGCGGCTGTCGGTGCGGGCCGCGTTGACGGGCTACGTGGCGAGGGGGGGGGACATTCAGGCTGCTAATCGGCTGAAGGGGGCGATCGCCACCATGACCCCAGCCCAGCTTGCCAAACCCGCGTTCACTACCATGCTTCAGGCGTTGCAGAGCGATGCCGACCTGCCGTTGGCTGCCCTATCCGAAGGGCTACTCGATCCGACCTCACCAACCGCCCGCCGCGACTTTGAGCAGTTAAAGCAATTGCTCACCGCCTTTCCACCGGATATCAGCAGGGCTAATGCCATCGAACTGGTGGATAACAATGTCACCATTGGCCGCGACGCCACCGGCCAGTTGGAGATTAAGAACTATGGGCTAGCGTTTGCTACGGTGGCTATTCCGAAGGCGAACGAAGGGTTGGATAAAACCGCAATTGATGCCTTGAAGGAAGATTTCCGCACATTAGCGAGGGAGAGCTACAGCACCCAGGGCTTGGCGTTGGATTTTATGCAGTTCTTTCAGACTACGAATGCTCAACGGCAGCAGAAAAGGGAGAAATTGCTGACGATGGATGAGGCGTTTCAAGCATTTAAGCCAGATGGCATCGCCGCCTCAGATAAATACAAAAGTGGAGATTGCATGTGCCACGCCCAAAAACTGAAGGACATCATCGAGAAAAAGAGCTTGAAAGTGCATGTGATCGGCATGAACAATCAATCGTTAACGAAGATGGCCGATCCCAAAGGTGGCAAGGAGAAAGTGGAGATTGCCGGGGTTGACCAGGTGACAGAAGGCGTTACCCATACCGATTTGATGGTGCCCTATACCGATGACAGGGGGAACCCGAAGATTCTGATTTTAGCTCCGGGAGCCGGAGCAGGTGACAATTACATCCGCGAGTTTAACCTGGATGCGGAGGGCGGCATTCTAATCGGAAACCGGAACGATACATCCCCCGGTAGTGACCAAACCTTTGCCAAGCAGCGGCGGGTGGGCAGTGGCCCGGACCCCGGCATGGATGCAGATGCCCTGCAAAAAGCTCAGTTCAAGTTCCGCCACAATCTGCAACTGCTGAACTCACTACCTGGTGTACCCGAAGCCAATAAAAGTCTCGTGGGGATCGATCTGGTAGCGGGGACGATTTACCTCAACGGCAATACTTCCAAGCAATATCTCAAGGCTGCGCATATGCTGCCTGATGGCAAAGATCCGGCGAATCTGGGCAGCCTCAGCTTTGATTTTAAGGCGGCGATCGCCAACCCCGATAAAGTCGTCACCATCCAAGTCTGGGATGCCACAACCGGAACCTACAGCCCCCGTCAGGTCACCCAGCTCCAGAGTTTGCAAGTATTTCTGCGCCTCGTGCAGAAGCAATTTGGCCAGCCCGACGATTGGTTTCGCAATACGCTGGCGTTGATGATTCACCACGAACAATACAATGCAGAAATTCTGTTGCCCAACTTGAATACCGCCGCCCAAATGCAGACCTTGGGCAAGGCTGCCGTCAAAGCCGAGCCGTTCCCCAGCACGGTGGAGGATGCTGCCTATAAAAAGCAAAAAGCGGCCTACGAAAAGCTGATGAAAGAAGCTGGTGAGGCAGTGCAGCGGGCTGATGGGAACACCGCGAAAGCCCGCTATTCCGAAGCGATCGTGGTCAGCGATCTTGTCGCGGCCGATACCGTAATAGAACGATTGAAAGCGTCGAAACCAGAGGCAGTGGAGACCGCAGAAAAAATTCGCAAATTAGCGCAACAGGCGATCGATGCAGGTAATCTCGTGAAGGCCAGCGACATTTTGCAGAAACTGACCCGCCAAGGTCTGGTGAGGCTTGGGATACCCGTGCAGGATGCCGCTCCCGCAACGGTGAAAGCCCTTGCCGACTTCCCGCTCGATAGCAACAAAATTAAGGTGATCGTGGACCTCGATCGCCTCGGACGAGATCAGCACAACAGCCTGTCCAACGAAGTGGCGAGTCGGATTGCCAATATCGGTAAACACAGTCCGCAGCTAGCCACCCGACTCACGCAGTTGGCAGAGCGCGAAAGTAAAGGTCAAGAAAAAGCCGGAATTACTGACTTCATGACCAAACGCGCCCAGTATGACCACTATATGGCTGACCTGAAGTCACCGCTCAATGCCAGGAATTTGCCCACGGCTGCAACGCTGGGCTTTGATCCAAAATTCCATATCACCTTAGCCCCAGACCAGTACACCAAAGCCAAGACTGCTGCGCTGCGTTTGCAGCAAGAGGATGGGGTACTAACCCAGCTAAGTTTTAATGATGGATCGCACACAATTCACATGGGTTATACCTATCAAGCGTATGCGGACATCATGACGGCGCTTGATGCTAATAACAATCTCCGAGCTGACGGCATCACAACTCCAGCGACGGACGGGCTAGCGTTGAAAAATGCAATTCGCTCTGCATACAAAATTGACAATCTGTCTAGACAAGCTGGTCTTGAACTCGAAAAAGCATTTGGTAATCCAGCCCTACAAATAGCCCGACAAAATACCCGATTTGACGCCGTTTACGCCATGTACGATCAATACAATGACTTTGATTTTGCAGCCTACGATAACGTTTACGGCCTAGCCGTGCAAACAATTCTGACTAACAACTTGCAGGGCAAATCGGCAACGGATCAAATGACAGAATTGCTCAAGCATTACCAAGGGTTTACGATCGGCGATACACATACCGAAGCAGAAATGAAGCAAGTTTTATTGGATAATCTGGATCACCTAGCCGCCCAGAATGTGAAACTGCTTGGTATTGAACACCTCAAGGATACTGAGTTCAGCGACCTGCTTCACAAATACTATAATCAGCCACCCGGAGCGCCAATGTCGCCAGACTTGGCGGCGATGCTCACTACCGCCGAAAAAGGCGTGACCAACAGCGACAAGTTATACGGACCGGGAGTAAAACCAAAGTTCTTCACCCAGATTGTTGAAAAGGCAAAACAGCTTGGCATTCAGATCGTGCCATTGGATACCGAAAACAACAGAGCACCTGAAGATGCGGTGCATGGCCTCGAAGTGCGCATGGGGGCTATGAATATGGTGGGCGAGAAACTGTTGCGCCCTCAACTGACAACCCTCAAACCGGGCGAAAAATTTGTGCTGCTGGCGGGCAGGGCGCATAACAATACCCATCCTGGACTGACGCGGGGGATGCCCGGTTTCGCTCAAACCCTGGGCATTCCCGCCGTGCAGGTGATCATTGACAAAGACAAGGACAATAAACCAATCCCGATACAGAATGTCGCCGGTAAGGTGATCGCCGGTAAGGTTCTGTTGCACTTGGAACTGGATCTGGAAGACCCAACGCGTCGCCGACCAGCTACGGCTGAGGCTCCTAATTAGATCATCAGATCAGCCCAAAAACGGACAGCGCAACGTTCATCCAACAATCGGCACACTACCCTACAGGACAGTTCTATGGCA
>DATNOW010000149.1:0-12406 GCA_036703515.1 Chroococcidiopsis sp. | reverse complement strand
CAGCAACCGCGACCCACAATAGAGGCAAAACGTTACCCCGTCTGGGTTTTGCGGATTAGGACAGGTTGGGTTGCAGCAGTAGTTAACCGTCATTCACAGCACCAATCATCACGATTTGAGAGTGTCTTAGAGGGTGGGCGGGCAGACTTATGCCCCTACCCCACTTTGCCCGGTTCGCCTGCGGTGGGATGGCCGGTCAGCGGCGTTTGGGGATGGTGCGATCGCCCGTGTAATTCGCCTTCAAAATCCTCGTTGACCAACAGGGCCTGCTGCGGCACGCCGATATCGATATTGGCATCATCAAAGGCGTTTTTGAGGCGGCGGCGATATTCTCGGGCGACCTCCCATTGCTTTAGGGGTTGGGTTTTAATCCACAGGCGGACGGTGGCCCCAACGTGGTCGAGGCGATCGATGCCCAGCAGCTGCGGCGGTTCTAAAATCAGGGCGCGCCAGTAGCGATCGCGACTCATCTCCTGGGCCACGCGATCGATCACCGCTAGGGCCTGATCGATATTGGTGTGATAGGCCACATTGATCGTCAAATCGACCCGCGACCACTCCTTTGACAGGTTTTGGACGATGGTAATCGCGCTATTGGGAATTGTGATCAGCCGCCCCTCTTCGTTGCGCAGTTGGGTGATGCGCAAGTTCATGTTTTCGACGAGGCCTGCGACCTCTCCCACCACAATCACATCCCCTACGCCGTACTGATCTTCGAGCAAAATCAAAAAGCCATTGATCATGTCTTTGATCACGCTTTGTGAAGCAAATGACACCGCCAAACCGATAATCCCAGCACCGGCCAGCAGCGGCCCCACCTGCACCCCCACAAACGAGAGCGCGACCATCACCGCCGAGCCAAACAGTAGCAGCGTCATCACGCTTTTGACCACCCGCGAAAACGTGGAAAACCTCAGTGCTACCCGCTGCGATAGCTCGGGTGCCAGGCTGGCGCTGTCTTGCAAAATCCAAAAAAAGCGATCGACCAACACCTCGCTAATGCGAATCAGCAGGTAGGCTACCAAAATCACCCCGACAATTTTTAGCGGCACCTGCAGCCAATACAAAATCATGCCCTGCATCCAGCGCGAGTAGGGAAACAGCCCCAGCACAACGAACAGCCCACCGCCCCACAGCAGGATTTGCCCAACCTGCAACAGTCGGCGTTCGATTTCATTGATGCGGCGCTGCTGGCGGTTGTCGAGCTGGTGCTGCAACAGCACCGTGGTGCCTGGGGTGCCCGGTTCTTGGGCGGCGGCGGCCACATCTGCTGCTTGATTGGCCGCAGCTTCAGAAAGGCTGCGGCGTTCTCGCCGCAGGCGCTGCTGCACGATGTTCACAATTAAGCTGCTGAGGGCGATCGTCACCAAAACGCCGAGCAGCACCGCGAGCTGCTGTTTGAGAAAAGGCTGCTGCCGCTCTTGATGGGCCCGAATCAGCCCGGATTCGACAATCTCGGCTAGTTCCTGGGCCCATTCCTCTGGTGACGCAGCGTGGATTTGGGCATCGAGGGAAGTTACCGTCAGCAACTCCAAGGTTTGCGGTTGCTTGCCATCGGTATAGCTCACTGACAGCACGGGCTGGCGGCTTGTTTTATCGATGACGCTAGTGACCCGCAACGTCTCGGGGTCAAAATCGCTCGTGGCGATCTGGGCCAGCCGCTGCTCGATGATCTCAGCCCGGACGGCCAAGGAATTGGTTTCATTTAGAGGCGGGCTGGGCTCGCGGCTTTCGGGAGCGGCGATCGCAAACAGGTTGTAACCATCCAAGTGCACCGTGTATTGCGCCACCCGCGTTGTGTTGGCAATGCGGAGTTCCGACGAGCCCGATGAGGGAGACAGCAGTTGATCGATCAGAGGTAGCGATGAGGCCCCTGAGGAAGCCTCCCCCCGTCCGCTCATCACCAAAACGATTGCCAACCCGAGGGCGATCGCCCCCACCTTACTCCAATGTCGCTGCCAACCCCAATTCCGCATGGTTGATAACCGTCAAATGTTGATAACCGTCAAATGCTAATAGCCGTCAAAGTTTCGGCAAAATTTCGCCAAATTAATGCCGTCCCCCAAGGGCGATCGCCCTGCGGCAGACATGCTACATCGGCTGCATTATCGCCTATTCCCTTTGGCAGTTGCCTCTTCTCAAGGCTAGATTAGGATGAAGTTTTGCTTTTCAAGGATGATGAATTAGACAACGATCTAATTTGTAGTGAATTTGCCTGAAGTCACCCGTGAATTTGCCCGTGAATTTGCCCGTGAATTCATCGAGTGAATTCGCTCCATGAACTTGCCCATAACTTTGCATTAGCTACCTAGCCGTCCCGCTATTGTCCGTCATGATGTTACCCAGAACCCAACCCACCAGCTCGCGTAAATCCCCATCCCTCAAAACCACCATCACCATCCTCTACCTGGCCATCGTGCTTGTTGCCGGGGGGCTAGTCTTGCTATTTTTGACCGGGCAATTGGTTATTGGTGGAGTGCCATCCTCGATTGTGATCACATTTTTGCAGGATGATCTGGCCCGCAACGCTTACATTACGGGCGATCGCCAAGCGCTCCACGATCGTCTCGATGAGTTGGGCATTGAGACACAAATCAAAGCTTACTATCGTCCTCAGATCCAGGATGAGCAAGAGCTAGACCTTTATATCCATCAAATCCTCTATGATCGCACCGGCTACGTAGGCGATGCCTACCGCGTTGGCCCCGACAAAAAACTGGTCTTAAAATAGCCGTCGGCCAGCCTGATAACAGGGGCGTGTGCCATTCTCATTTATTCTCAATGGCGCATCCCAGCCAATCTTCGTTACACTTTGGAATCCGCTTCGACTCAGCCTCGCACTTGGAGTAATTGTATGAAGGTCAAACTGCTATCTACACTGGCCGCCCTCGCCACCCTCGGCGTTGCCATGCCGGTTTACGCAGAAAGTCTGGTGCATACGCAGCAGTTGATTACGACCCGTGCGTGCCCAGGTTGTGATCTGACCGATGCCGGCCTAGTCCTTACCGATCTAGCGGGCGTCAATCTAGCCGGGGCTGACCTGACCCAAGCCAACCTCAGCCGCGCCAACCTGCGCAACGCCAACCTGCGCGGTGCCAACTTAACCGGAGCCGTGCTGTTTGGGGCGAACCTGACGGGCGCTGACCTGACCGGAGCCAATTTAACCGGAGCCGATCTGCGCGAATCCTATTTAACCGGCGTCGATTTACAAAGTGCGCGGCTGGATGGCGCTAACTTGATGGGCGCGCAGGGCCTATCCACAGAGATCGCCACCCCCGAGCAGCTTTATCTGTGGGGCTTATCTGAGATGCAGCGCGGCAACTACAGAGGGGCGATCAACTACTACAATCAAGCCCTGAGCTACAAACCTGACTTTGCCCATGCGGTGATGGCGCGGGGCATTGCCCGCTATCACATGCGCGACAACCAAGGCGCACTGCAAGACGCTCAGCAGGCCGAACAGCTTTATCTCACCCAGGTTAACGAAGAGGGGCATCAGGCCGCTGTCCAATTTTCGACGGGGCTACAGGCCATGATCGAAGCCAATGCTCGCGGACAGCGCGGCGGCGGCGGTAACTTTGTCAATTTCTTGGGTGGCTTGGCCAGCCTGCTGCTGCGTATTGGGCTCTAAAGTATGGAGCTTTAAAGTATTAGGCTCTAAAGCAAAATCCCCTCCGCCTGAATCATCAAGGTGAAGGGGAAATGTTGCTGTCAAGCAATGAAGTCAAGCGATCGCAGCACACATCATGCTGTCAAAGAGCTTTTTCCTGGAGGAATCCAACGAATCGTGGTGTGTGAAACCGCCCTATCTGGAAACAAACTCAGACTAGGAGTTTGCCGTTTGAGCAGCCAACAGCTGCTTGAGTTTTTCCAGGTCTTGCGCCCAACGTGGATCGGGCTGCACAGATTCAGTCTCACTCGAAGAGAAAGATGAAGATGTGCGCTTGGGAGCCTTGTTGTTGCTCTTGCGCTTAACGCTGGGAGTTGTGCCACTCGACACGGGAGCGCCCTCAGTCGATACACCACCCTCTAGCTCATCTTCAGACTTACCCTTAGCGCGGGGCAGAGCCTTTTCGATCTTGAGGGTGCTCTCTTTGAATTCATAGCCGTTAAACTTCTCAATGAGTTCATCGGCCTGTTCATCTGTTTTCACAGTGACAAACCCGAAGCCCCGGCACTTACCGGTTTTTCGATCGGTGATGACTTTAGTAGAAACAGTGCCTTCGAAATCGGCAAACACTGCTTCCAGCTCTTGACGCTCCACCTCTTTTGGCAAATTGCCCACATAAAGACGGATTGACATAGCAGAAGATACCTCCAGGTCTTGGCTCAAAAAAACTTGACTATAGATGCTTTGACGAATTCGCCAATAGATTTTGATAAAGTTCAGCGTGGCATTGTTCCAAAGCCAGCGGCTGAGTTGTAAACAGTAGACCGACGCACTCAATGAAGCGTTTCGCACATGGCCCATCCATGCCGGATGGAGACATATAGGAAATCAAGCTTTTCTAGTATTGCATCTAATCCGAGCATTCTAGACTGCCCAAAGCGGGGAATCGGAGTTTTTTCCGAATACCGTGGCGCTTGCACGTACACAACATCAACTAAAGTATCATGGCGTTTGGCGGAACGGTGCCTTGATAAATAGATTTCATGGTTGGCAAACATCCGTCAAAATCTACGGTGAAATCGCGCATATCAGTCCGGGTGGGCAATGGATAGACAATAAATAAAAGCCAGCCTTTTCAGACTGGCTAGGCTTGCTGTGTTGGGAGGAAAACCTGATACCAGGATCTTTGAACGAGAGCCTAATTTCTGAACCCGGCTTTTCATTCAATAGTTATCTGGGACATATTGGTTTATGTAAAGAAATATAACACGGTTTTTCCGAATATTGCAACAATTTGTTACATTTATCGCAAAGTGGTATTGCAAAGCCGGGCTATTATCGCGCCGCCGGACCATTCGGGCCATACAGTTGGCAAAGCTCCATCACCTTTGACTGAAAAAAAGAGACTTCATCGACTCCCGACTTTAGCCCAGCTTCTAGCTCTAGCAGCAGCGGCAGCGTTTTTTTGAGGCTGGTTAAGGGCAGCGACTTGACCTCTTGTTTTAAAAAGTAAATCCGCTTGGGGTTGCCGACCTCTGCCGCTCGGGCGATTTCTTTGTCGTCGCGCTCACCGGATTCGATCATCAGCTTGATCCACAGCCACGTGCGAAATTGCCCCACCAGGGTGGCGACAATCCGTAGCCCGGCCTCGTTGCGCCGAAACAAATCGGTTAAGAGGGTCAAGGCCTTGCTGGTGTCGCCTTGGCGGATGGCGGCCGCTAGCTGCA
Source organism: Chroococcidiopsis sp. (assembly GCA_036703515.1). GTDB lineage: Bacteria > Cyanobacteriota > Cyanobacteriia > Elainellales > Elainellaceae > DATNOW01. The sequence goes on along the minus strand of DATNOW010000149.1, from coordinate 7,069 downwards.
AACTGCTTTGGGTGGAGGTTGAGACTAATGCTGCGATCGCCTCTTTGTCTATAGACTTTTTGCCGTTACCCATGCCGTCACCCACATAAAGCCGCAGTTTTTCAAGCTCCGTGTAAAGCTGCCGGGTATCGCTGCCGACGGCCTCGGCCAGCAGTTGGGCGGCGTCTGCGGTCAGCGTCAACTCTAGCTCTTGGGCCACCTGCCGCACCTGCTTGAGGTGGTCTTCGGTTTTCCACGGCGGCAGTTGGGAAAATTCGCGAATTTCGGCGTGCTTTTGCAAAAACTTGGTTGACTTAAGCCGGCCGTCGGGCTTGTCGGGGCTGGTCAGCAGCAGCACTGTGGTCTCAGGAATCACCGGCAGCGTCCGCTCTAGCTCTGCTAATAGCTCCTCTGGGCAGCGTTGGCAGAGGGAGGTGTCTGCGAGCCAGACGAGGCGGCTCCCCATCCCAAAGGGCGGGGTCATGGCTTGGTTGAGCGCCTGCACCACCGCTTCGGCCTGTTCGGGGGGAAATTTGTCGTAGTTGAAGCTGGCCCAGTCGGGGTCGAGGGTGCGATCGCGCAAGGCCTTGGCCGCCCGAGACAGGGCAAAGTCATCGTCGCCCCAATAGAAATAAATCGGCATAGCGCAAATCAGAATCAGAGCCTTGGGGACGCTATAGACGACACAGCCAAACTGCACGTCTTGGGTCACCACCGATTAGCGTAGCAAACCGAGCGGAAGGCGTGGATGAAAGGCCTGGATGGAGAGCGATCGCCCGTCTGTACTTAAAAAAATCTGCGCAAAAAAATCTGCAAAAAAAGGCTGACCTCGTTACCGAAGTCAGCCCACTCTATATTGCATTTGACAACTACCCTAGTCAGCAACCGCAATTCTTAGAAGCTTTGAAACAGGTTCACCAGTCCATGCCCAGTCAGTGCTTCGAGCACCAGCATAGAGACGAATCCAAGCATGGCGAGACGGCCGTTCAGCTTTTCTGCATAACTTGTGAAGCCGACGCGTTGCTCAGTGTCGACATACATCTGGGGTTCAACCGCGTAGATATTTTGTCTGCCCTGCTCTTCGGTAACAACGCCGCTTCTCATTGCTCTTTCCTTAAATTTCTTGGGTGTTTAGCTGTTTGCTTATGTAAATTAATGTAACAGACTTTATTGCGAATTGTAAACATATTTCATAAAAATACTTTTGAATTCCTGACGCCATTGCTGCGAAAAAGCATCTAAAACCTTGAAGGAAAAGGGTTCTAGATGCTTTTGAGGTTGTCTGAGAATGGCATAGCGCGTTATGGCTCGTTTTTCTTTTGTAACGAAAGCGTATTGCGCTCCCAGAAGACCTGGTCGGCATAGCCCTGGATCTGGCGATCGCCCTCCGCTAGGGCCAGCCGTTTTTCGGCCAAGCAGGCGTAGTAGTCGTCAAGTTCGACCCCAACAAACTGGCGATCGAGCTTTTTGGCGACCACCGAGGTTGTTCCTGAGCCTAAAAAGGGATCAAACACCACCGCCCCCGCTGGCGAACTGGCTAGGATAATTTTGGCCAGCAGCTTTTCGGGCTTTTGGGTGGGGTGATCGGTGTTTTCGGGCATCGACCAGAACGGTACGGTCAAATCAGTCCATAGATTAGACGGGGCCGTTAGCCGAAAATTGCCGTTGGGGCCGCGTTCCCAATCTTTGGGCTGACCGTTGGCGGTATAGGGCGCGAGCACGCGACGCTTGAGCTGCACGGCCTCTGGGTTGAAATAGTAGTGGGGCGAAACGGTGCAAAACCAGATATCTTCGGAGCAGTTTTTCCAGTTAGCCTGCGCCCCGCGTCCTTTTTCGCGCTCCCAGGTGATGCGATTGCGAATGTGGAAGTAGCGGGCGGCGATGTCGTAAATCGCCGGAGACGACTGCCAATCGCCGCAGATATACACCGAGGCCGTTGGCTTGAGGACGCGCACTAGCGGCGACAGCCATTGCTCCATCCAGTCGGCATAGTCGGAGAGCGATCGCCGTTTGACCCACTGTTGATTAAAGCGCTTGCTGAGGTTGTAGGGCGGGTCGATCACCATCAAGTCGACAAAGCCCGAGGGCAGCCACGGCATCACCTCAAACAGATCTTGGCAAAGGGTGCGGTTGAGGATGTCGGCCGGGGCCGCCGGAGCCGAGAGCTTGAGCAATCGCGTGGCATAGTGCGATCGCTCCTCGTCGGTCAGCTTTAGGGTGCGGTTGCGTGGAGCAGGAGAGCGGGTCATTGCATGGGATTGCAGCAGAGAGAGAAGAAAATTTATCTACGGGAGCGATCTTTAGCGGCCGAGTTCACCCGCCCGTAGATAGGCCGCCCGCACGGCTTCAATGAAAGCTGAACGGATGCCCGCCTGCTCTAGGTGAGCGATCCCCGCGATCGTGGTGCCCCCTGGGCTGGTGACGCGATCTTTTAACTCGGCCGGATGCAGCCCCGTGCTGTGGAGCAATTCTCCAGTACCTAAGACCGTCTGCACCGCCAATTTAGACGCGATCGCCCGAGGCAACCCTACGGCGACTCCCCCATCGGTCAAGGCTTCTACCACCAGCGCAATGTAGCCTGGGCCAGAGCCCGATAGCCCCGTCACGGCATCCATCAGGTGTTCAGGAATCTCTACTACGTCGCCAACGGCCTCAAACAGGGTGCGGGCCAGGGCAATATGTTCTGGCTGCACCTGCTGCCCAGGGGCGATCGCCGTGATCCCCGCCCCGGCGATCGCGGGGGTGTTGGGCATAGCGCGGATCACAGGCTGCCCCGGAAAGGGCGCTTCTAGTTTAGCGATCGGCACCCCGGCCAAAATTGACACCACCAGTTGAGACGGCAGCGTTGGCGTCAGCCCGGCCACCACCGCATCAAAAACCTGGGGCTTGATTGCCAACAGCAACAGTTCGGCTGCCGCAGTCACCGCCTGATTGTCAGCGGTGGTCTGTACCCCATAGAGGCGCATTAACTCGTCGCGTCGAGGGGCAGATGGCTCGCTCACCCAAACTTGCTCAGGAGCATAGACTGAGCGCTGCACCAGTCTCGACAGCAGCGCCTCTGCCATGACTCCGCCGCCAATAATTCCAAGCTTGATCACCACGGCTGTATCCTCATTAGTCCTGATAAATATAGTCCTGGTAAACCCGATAAATATAGTCCTGGTAAACCCGATATATCGTTCTGGGGTAAATAGTCCTGATAAATCTTGAGACAAATAGTCCCGAGACAAATAGTTCTGAGAAAACGCTTGCTCTGCCATCGGAGCAGTCACCTGAGCTATGCTCATCGCCCTGCCTTTGACAGGGAGCGCATAGACGCATAAAAATCGACTCTTGACAGTAGCAAGAGCCGACTTTCACAAGGAGACTATCTTGTGGAGCATTAGGCCGAAGATTGCACCTAGAAGGGTGGGGTTTGTCGAACTCAACCCAAATGGATTGAAGGCAAAGTCGTGCTCTACATTCAACACACAGAACTCTGGGTTAAATCAAACCGCCGTTTCTAAGCCATCCGGGCAGACTGATCACCCCAAGCGGGAGCCGGTGCGGTGGAGCGGCTGGGGCGAGCCTGGGTCGTTTGCACAGGCATGTCGTTGAGGGCACCGAGCTGGGTGCTGACCTGAACGCAGTTGGGCGTGAATAGGAAAATGCTTTCACCAATCCGCTCTTGGTGGCCATCAATGGCGTAGGTGCCACCGGCAACGAAGTCAACAGCGCGCTGGGCTTGGTCGGGATCCATCAGCGTCAGGTTGAGCACAACGGATTTGCGTTCGCGCAATGCTCGGATAGCCTGGGGCATTTCCTCAAAGGTGCGAGGCTCCATGACCACAACTTCAGACATGCCGTTGACAGCACCGGGCATCCCAATCACGTTATTCATTGCTGTTGCTCCTGGATCGCTGGAAAGAGTAGTACGTTCTCTGAGACGGCGGCGACGAGGTTCTTCCTCTTGGACGGGCTGGACGTTTTCCTCTTGGTAGAGGTTTTGGTATTCTTGCCCATCCATCTCGTCATACTCATATTCGTATTCCACCGGATCATTGAGTCCGACAAAATCCTTCAGCTTGGTGAAAATAGTGTTCACTGTTTAACGCTCCATCACGACTAGAGTTGGCTCAATAGAGTACGTTGACCATGAGGCCCGATGCATCAGATGCTCTTAAGAGGAGTTCAGAACCCTTGAGAGGTACTCGAAGTTTGAATAATGAAATCAAGAGTTAAAAAATAACACTTTGGATTCCCAAGCTCGGTGCATGAACGTCCACTTATTACGTTTTTGCCTGTAGGAGCTACAGGGCCGGAGTTTAAACCCTTCATTTTCCAAAGCGTAAGCTGCACGTTATCAGACTAGAACTGTCCTAGAATTAGCAGCTTGTGAGTCCACAGTATACATCACTTTTTTAAAAGTGATACCTGATCTGGGATGAATTTGAAATTTATTAAGAAAATCTTTCTACGAAGATTTTCAGCGTAGATCAGAGCCTGAAAACAAGATCCCCGTCCACCAGTCTAAACAACTTTCTTCAAAGCTTGATCAGGCTTAATAATTTCTAATTAGTGTGTTTCAGAAATATGTTTGGTCACAATCGATCTGTCCCAACCTGTTAGCGATCGCCTCTACCGAATCTGGGCTTGGCGATCGCCCGATGGCAGGGTGAGACTTGGGATCACGCTCGTTCTCCAAACAAGATCCGCCCCAGTCGAACTAGGGTTGATCCCGCCTGGATGGCTAAGGGATAGTCGTCAGACATGCCCATCGAAAGTTGATCCATTGTCAGATTTGGCCACGATTGCTGACGAATCTTTTCCGCAAGTTGACGCGCCTGGTTAAAGATCGAAAGCGTTTCATCGGCGGGTAACCCATAGGGTGGAATCACCATCAATCCGACAACATTTAGGTGGGTGCATTGAGCGAGTGCCGGCAGATCATTCAGCAGATCGGGAACCGTCCAACCAAACTTATTAGGGTCGGGAACGATTTTTACTTGCAGACAGACGCTAGGCTTAGCGGTGCGATCGCTTGCTAACTGGTTAAGCCGCTGCGCTAGTTTCAAATCATCCACCGAGTGAATCCACTGGAATAGCTCGATGGCCTTGGCGGCTTTATTGCTCTGTAGATGCCCAATCAAATGCCAAGTAATGTCGGTTAAATCGCGCAGTGCATCCTGTTTAGCTTCGGCTTCTTGGATACGGCTTTCACCAAAATCGCGCAGTCCGGCTGCGTAGGCGGCTCGGATGGCCTCTACCGGCATTTGCTTACTAACCGCAATCAGGCGCACCGAATCCGGAATATTCTGACGGATAACCGATAGCCGGTCTGCGATCGCGTCACTGAGAGATGCACTCATGGTCAATGCCCTATGAAGCTTAGCAGATGGATAGAGACGCTACTGATAGCGCTTATAAAAGTTTAATGCCTCTACCTATAGATAGGGCAAGAGACAGGGCAAGGATGAGGCGATCGCCGTTCTTCCTGGAGCGCTGTTGCGAGGGACGTCAAGCGGAAGCTAGGTTGACTTGCGAATAGCGGGCGGGTGCTTGCCAACAGCGAGTGAACACCTGCAAATGGTGGGCAACCAACAATTAGGGGCAGCACCGCCCAGCATGGAGCGTACCGGGCGCACTACTAAAGCCCTACTAAACAGGCGGGTCTACCTACTGGTGAAAGGCCCGCTTGTAAATTGCGTGGAGTAGCTCATAGTCTTTGAGTTGGGCATTGCGGCGCAGGGTGCGCAGGCGGTTTTCCACAATCAGGCGAGCATCGGTGCGGCTGACGGGATCAAACTGCACCCCGGTCGGGCTGGTGATGACGATGAAAAACAAGCGCTGGGCGTAGAGTGTCGCAAACAATTCTCGCGTGTCTTCAATCAAGCAAACCCGATAGAGCAACCCAAAGTTGGGATGGTTGAGATAGGTCTCTGTACTGGTCGGCTTAGAGGGCATTACGGAAGATTTTGCAGAAGGTTGAGACAACGTATTGGGAGTAGGCAGACTTCTTCTAAGTGTCATGAATTACAGCAGGGGTAAGAGATAGTACGGAAGCAGCGAGGCAGTAAACCCCCATTGGGTTTGGTAGACCCACGAGCACCCTAGTAAAGATAGAAAGACAGTTAGGAGTATCAATTAGCCCATGGCGTGGATTGGATAAAATCAACAAACGCTGTAGGGATGGCGTAGCTGGCGATAGGGCGATCGCGCATTACGCTATGAGTAGTCCATGGGGCACTGGCGGGTCATCACGGCAGGTATTACGAAGGCATGGCTTGCGACGATGTGCTGCCAAGACTGGCATAAACCTCTGCTTCGTAGGATGTAAGCTATCTCCACAAATGAACAACGGTGAACGAACCTGAAACGGTAGAATCCGTTGGCAACGGGTCAATTATTTGGAATAACTAGCCCAAAAGTGCTTCCCATTACTTTATGTTAAAGTGTGCCGTAGCGCTACAAAATTCACATTCTCTTTGAACTTCGTTTTCAAACGCACACTTAGCACAGTGCAATCTGTAAAAATGATGCGTCAATACGTAATTTAGAATACAGACAAAAATCTTTAATCTCTATCTAGTTCTCGCTTGCTGCGCTTTTTTACCGCAAAGAAGTGCTGTAGAGAAGTGTCGTAAGTTAGTAGGTGTAATTAATCCGTAGATTCTCGTAGTGTGAGCGTCTCGCTCGCGGGCAAGATGCCTGCAACACGCCTTTAATTGCACCGAATGACATCAACCTAATTGCATCAACCTAATTGCATCAACCTATTCAAAGAAGTGTTTTAGAGAAGTACTTTAGAAAAGCGCTTCTCTAAAGCGCTCTAGAGAAGCGCGGGTGCAAGTTCTTTTATCCCCTCCAATTGTTTGGTTATGACTGGCTCACTTTCCCCTGGCTCTCTGGTGATTCACAATGCTCAAGTCTCTGGCTACAGGGAACCGGTGCAAATCGAGGTTGATCCCCAGGGAGTGATTGCGGCGATCGCCCCGATGTCTTCTGTTTTGACGTCTGCTGAAGATCCCGCGATCGCGGTGCTCGATGCCGCAGGCGACTGGATCTCTCTGGGCGGGGTGGATGTGCAGATCAACGGAGCGTTGGGTTTGGC
>DATNOW010000148.1:0-6734 GCA_036703515.1 Chroococcidiopsis sp. | reverse complement strand
CTGCCTTAACAGCTACAGGAGATGGCGATCGCCCGCTCAGCCCATCTGTAGCGTCAAATCCTGTAGGATTTAGCCCCGTCGCATTATCCAATGTGAAGGCCGACTCTCTCACAGCTAAGCAACCCTCGCAACCGGTCGATTTCCCGTCGGATATAGCCGCAACTGCAACTGCAACTGCAACTGCAACTGCAACTCTAGCCACAACTCCAGCCACAACTCCAACTGGGATCACTGAATTCAACGCAGAATTCGATGCAGAATTTAACGCCAATGCACCAACCGGAGCGGCGCAGGAACTTGTTCTAGATGAATCGGAGCAATCTGATGAATCCATTGAGCCCTTAAATCAACCGTTGACTCAATTCACGCAATCTACTCATTCCAGTAATGCGTTAAACGGATTAATTGCAGAGGAATTTGCTCGAACCGCAAGCGAATTGCCAGAATCCGCCTCTGAGGAATCTACACCCAGCGCTATTGATCCCGGTGCTCTTGCAGATGAACCGGCAGACACTACAGCGTCTCCCCGTTGGAGATTTACCTTTGAGCCCTACGTTTATGTTCCGCTCCATGTCAATGGACATATTGATGTGGGCAACTTCACCACAGGCATTGGTGATGATACAAACCTAACAGACGTCGATCGCACCATCGACATCGATATCGATACCAACATTCAGGATGTCGTTGACACGATTAGGGACACGCTAATCTTTGGATTCATGGGGCGTACGGAAGCATGGAGAAACCATTTAGGGATTATCTTTGATGCAGCGTATCTTGATCTAGAGCAAGATAACACCACTACACTCAACATTCGCCAAAGTCTCCGAGATCGCATCCCAACCGAAATCAATGTAGAGACTACCTTTACCTACGGCCAGTTTGATCTAGGGGCAGGCTATCGTTTTGCCGACGATAGTAAACTCGCCACAGCAGCCACCGACTTTGATTTAGGGCCAGTCGTTTTTGATGTCATTGGCGGGGTGCGGCTTTATACAATCCATACGGGGCTTGATATTGACACCAATCTCGGCGGCGGGCGAGAGTTTGATCGCAACACAACCTTGCTTTCGCCTCTTTTGAGCGCTCGTCTGCGCTGGAATTTATCAGATAATTTGGCACTGAGTGCGCGGGGTGATTTGGCCGGATTTGGCGTGGGTTCGCTGGATTTGGCGTGGTCTGTCACCACAGGCTTAGATTGGATGTTTTCGGGCAATACTTCTTTCTTTTTGGGCTATCGCGTGGCGGGGATTGACTTGAGTAAAGAGGTTCGAGACCGAGATCTAGATGTGAATTTGACCTACCACGGCCCCTATCTTGGCATGGTATTCCGGTTTTAGAGTCGCGTTTCAAGTGGCGATCGCCCTTGAAGCGAGCAGATGTTTGATAGATCAGCTTGTTGACGTTGAGAACAAGCAAGATTAACCAGCATAAAAATACCAAAATTCTGAATTTATCAGCCATGCGCTGCAATGCATTTCTGTCTATTGCAAGACCAAACTTCCTGCCGAAGCGGAGTTTTTGGCCTGCCCTTTTACTGGGCAGTACCTCCGCTTTATTAACGGCAGTTCCTGCCCCTGCGGCTGAGGAAATTGAGTTTACCTATGGTCTGTTTTCCGTTGATGTCTCTGTTGCTTCACTGGCGCTCTATGCCCAAGAGGGAACGGTTAACTCAGATTTAGCATCCTATTTGCGCTTTCTCAATCGCGAGCAGCAGGCCCAGGTGCGAGCAGGACTGCAAACCTCACGCCAAGTTTCACCGTGGCAAGTTTCACAAGTCTTATATGCTCCGCTCGGAGAAGCATCGCTGCGAAACATTGGAGCGTTGATCCAAACGGATTCTGGGCTGAATGGCTTCTACGCCCTGCGGGCGGCCCTGATCCAGTCTGCGAACGATCCACAAGGGCTGAGCGTGCTGGGTGCCTTACGCCACTACCCTAGCCATACCGTCCGCATTGATCTGGCCGCGCTGTTGCAGGTGGCCCATCAAACGGCCGAGTTTGCCCAAATCACCGACACGGTTATTGCCGATATCCAGGCGCGTTCTGCCGCAGCGGCCGCCACAGAAGCGCCCGTTAACTGGGACTCGCTGCCGTCGTTGCAGGGTTCGGGCCCGTTTCAATTTTCTAGGCAAACCCTATGGCTGCATGATGGCGATCGCGATCGCGATGTGCCAACCGACTTGTATGTGCCTGTGTTTACAGAGGCAATGCCCAACACAATCCCGGTTGTGGTGTACTCCCATGGTTTGGGTGAAACTCGAACAACGGCGGCCCCTTTTCTAGAACTGCTGGCGTCCTATGGCTTTGTGGTGGCAGCGCCAGAGCATGTGGGTAGCGACTATCAGATTCAGCAAGATGTCTTGCAGGGTCTGGCCCAGGATGCGGCCAGACCCGATGAGTTTTTTAATCGTCCCCTCGACATCAGCTATGTGCTGGATGTATTGGAGCAGCGGAATGCAACAGAATTTGGCGATCGCCTTAACCTACAGCAAGTCGGTGCATTTGGGCATTCGTTTGGAGGTTATACCGTTCTGGCATTAGCCGGAGCAACGGTCGATTTTGATCAACTGCAAACCTACTGTCAGGAAGATGCTTTCTTGCGATCGCTCGATACGGCAGTGCTGCTGCAATGTCGAGCCATGGAATTGACATCTTTTCCCGAGGAGGTCGCCTTATTAACCAGTGGACAGTTGAAAGACCCACGGATCAAAGCTGTATTTGCGGCCACCCCAGTAACGCGAGCGGTTTTTAGTCAATCGAGCATGAGCCAAATTGATGTTCCTGTCTTGCTGTTAGGTGGCGGCCATGATCCAGTGACGCCGCTGGTTCCAGAGCAAGTGCGAGGGTTTAGCTGGCTGACGACACCCGAACGCTATCTACTGGTTTCGAGCACCGCTTCCCATAGTGCAGGTATTACCGAAATCGTGAATCGGCTGCTGCTGCCATCCGAGCCGGCCGCGCAGGAGGATGAGCCGCTAGCGGTTTTTCTCGATCGTCTCCGGGGGTTCGGCGTCGCGTTTATGCAGGTTTATGTGGCCGATCAGGCGGCCTATCGCCCTTACCTGCAAGCTTCCTATGTGCAGTCACTCAATGTTCCTCCGTTTGATTTCAACTTGATCCGCACCCTCTCACCAGAGGAGTTAGAGCAATTAATTCAACAAGAGTGAGTTGTCAGGAGTCATGATGAAGAAAATTACAATCGCTGTCCTTGGTTTACTGTTAGCCATCGCTTTCCCCGGAAAGAGTTGGGCAGAAACCGTCATGGAAAAAGTCGCGCGCACTGGCGTGCTGACCGTTGGCACTCGTTTTGATGCAATTCCCTATTCCTACGTCAATGATCGCGGCCAGTTAGTCGGATATTCCATTGATGCATTAAATCTGATTAAAGACCAGCTCCAGCAGGAATTGGGAAGAACTGTTTCCCTGCAAATGGTAGAGGCGAATGATCCCGCTCAGCGCATTCCTTTGTTAACCAGTGGGCAGATTGATATCTCCTGCGATACTCAATTTACCTGGGAGCGCGATCGCTATGTTGATTTTTCTGTAAGCTATAGCATTTCTGGCATCCGGCTCCTGACTCGCCAAGACAGCACCCTGGGAACCCCAGAATCTTTGGTGGCAAAACGGATTGGGGTTCTACCCAATTCCACCGGGCACGACGTGATGCAGCTTGTTCAGCCTCGAGCTATTTTGGTGCCGATCCAAACCGCTGAAGAAGGTCTCGCTGCCCTAAATGCGGGGAGGGTAGATGCATTGGCTGGAGATTCGGTAGTGCTGGGTGGCATGGTGCAACCTTTGGGGGCAGATAACTATCGGCTTGCCCCGGTGGAACCCTATGAGCGCTTTGGGTTGGCCTGCATGGTGCCCGAAAATAACTCGAGCTTCCTCAACCAGGTGAACTACGCCCTGGTTGGGATGATGCAGCGATATGTATCAGGAGATAGCACAACGGTTGCCATGGTAAATCGCTGGTTTGGGGCAGATGGCATTGTCCCCCTTCCGGGCGACCTAGTGCAGGGCTTCTTTGAAACGATCATCATTCAGCATGCTCAAGTTCCCCCTGTTGCAACACCGGCTGCAACACCCGCTGCCACCAACCCAGCGCCTTAAACCATTCATTTGAGGACAATGAATTGTGAATATTGCGACAAAAACAAGTTTGATGGGCTTTCTGATTGCACTGTCTGCCATTAGCGCATCGACCGCTGCAACCGCAGCCACAGATGCTGTGCAACCCACCCCTCCAACCATTGAAGGGCGGCTATCTCGATTAACCACCGCAATGAGAGAGCGGGCCAATCAGCTTCCTACCTCTGAGCAACTGGGCGAAGATGCGTTAGTGGCGATCGTCTGGGGCAATGGCAATGGTCGCGGTGGCTGGGCCGATGGCGGTGGATTTGCCAACTGGCGCAATGGCTGGAGCGATGGCGGTGGGTTTGCCAATTGGCGCAACCACTAAAAAGCGTGGCATTGCTGCATAGCTGCATGAATTGGAAATTATCCAATTCATGAAATTTCCAATTCGGATAATTTCTAATTCATGCAACTTTTATCGTCTTGAAGTTTATCGTCTTGAATAATTCAGGATTTTGATGATGACGATTATTTCGCCACCCACTTCAGCCCCAATGGATACTGCGGGAACGCTTGAGGGGTCACCCATTGATTTAACCAATGAATTATCAGCTAATAAATTATCAACCAGTGAATTATCAGCCAACGAATTAGCCACGTTTGGCCCAATTCAGCTGATCGTTATTCAACCGACTTCCTTTTGCAATTTAAATTGCGATTACTGCTATTTACCCGATCGCCATTTAAAAAACACCCTATCCCTTGACTTGATCGAGCCTATTTTTAAGACCCTGTTTAGCAGTCAGTTTTTCCGCCAAGACGTTACCATATGCTGGCATGCAGGCGAACCCCTCGCGGCACCTATGGCATTTTATGAGGCCGCCTTTGAACGAATCTGCGCCGCCGATCGCCAGTTTAATACTACGCCGTTCACAATAAAACACTCGATTCAGACTAACGGCATTCTGATCAATCAAGCGTGGTGTGATGTTTTTAAGCGCCATGATATTCATGTAGGAGTCAGTCTGGATGGGCCGGCTTTTCTTCACGATGCCCACCGCAAAACCCGGGCGGGGTTAGGCAGTCATGCCAGCGTAATGCGGGGCATTGCCTGCTTACAAAAAAATGATATTCCTTTTAGCATTATTTCCGTCATCACCCAAGATGCTCTCGACTATGCCGATGAACTCTTCACCTTTTTCATGGAAAATGGCATCACCAATGTAGGGTTTAACATGGAAGAAACGGAAGGCGTCCACCGTTCTTCTTCCCTGGATACTGCTGATAATGAAGCCCGCTATCGTCAATTTATGCAGCGGTTTTGGGAACTAACGGCTCAAACGAATGGTGCATTTAAGCTGCGAGAGTTTGAAGCAATTTGCAGCTTGATTTATGCGGGCGATCGCCTGAACCATACCGACATGAATCACCCGTTTGCCATTGTTAGTATCGACCACAGCGGCAATTTCTCTAGCTTTGATCCCGAACTTCTATCGGTTAAGACCGACCGCTATGGCGACTTTGTATTCGGAAATGTCCTTCATGACTCCTTCGAGTCGGTGTGCTCTACCCAAAAGTTTCAAGACATTTATCGAGAGATGGCCGCAGGTATCCACGCTTGCCGGGAGACCTGTGAATATTTTGGCGTGTGTGGTGGCGGTGCAGGCAGCAACAAGTACTGGGAAAATGGCACCTTTAACTCAACCGACACCAAAGCGTGCCACTATCGCATTAAAGTTGTCACCGATATTGCTTTAGACGCCCTGGAAAGCTCACTGGCGATCGATGCTAGCCACTGATACCGGCATTAATATTGGCATGAACGCTGGCATTATATAGTTGCATTAATGTTGGCACCGTTGCATGACGGCCCCCGAAGCCCTAGGAAGTGGCAATGATTTCTGCTGTGGCCGGACTGTTGGGAGTGGCGATCGCCCCACTGTTCGCCCCGCTACTTACCCCATTACTCGCGCCATTGGCACTGCTGCCGTTTGCACCAGGGCTTTGGCTAGAGCTAGCTTTAGAGACTGCATCGGCAGGTGAGACGGCTTTTTCTTGGAAAATGGCCAGGTCAAACCAAAACGTGGTGCCGACGCTGACTTCGCTCACTAAGTACACCGCACTTTGATGTTTCTCGATAATATTGCGCACAATCGACAGCCCTAGCCCCGTTCCTTCTAGGGTGTGGACACGATTTTCAACCCGAAAGAAGCGGTCAAAAATGGCCGTTTGATCTTCGGGATCGATGCCAATGCCGGTATCGGCTACTTCTACCCGCACAATCGACGGCAGGATGTGGCTGCCGAGGTCATGGTCGAGGGCATAGGCGCGGATGGCGATTTTGCCACCCGATTGGGTAAATTTCAGGGCATTGCCGACCAGATTGGCAAACACTTGCAGCAGCAGATCATAGTTGCCCAGCACGGGCGGCAGGTTGGGATCAATGTCTTGAATCAGCTCGATGCCCTTATCCCGTGCGTTGAGCTGATAGGTGCGCAGCGTTTGCTCAACGGCCTGAGGAATATAAACGGCATCAAAGTGGTAGCGCTTACTCGATTCTAGTCGTGACAGATCGAGCACATCGTTGACCAGGCGGGTCAGGCGATCGGTTTCTCGATTGGCGGTATCCAAAAACTCTCGGCGTTCTTCTTCACT
>DATNOW010000147.1:0-8883 GCA_036703515.1 Chroococcidiopsis sp. | reverse complement strand
AGAGAGCAAACTCCAAGCCAAGGAGAAAGAGCTTCAGCGCCAGCTCAAAAGCGCGGAGGTCGAGGTCAGTCAACGGCTTTCCCGCCGAGCGGTCACTGCCCTCTGGAAACCTCTAATCAACGGGTTAGCGCGGCTGCGCTTTTCCAAGGAAGAGATTGAAGCATTTGCAGCTTCTGGGCAAACCTTTCAGCTATTGCGTCAAACCGTGAGCAGTTGGCAGGGGTTACTGGCTCTATTCCTGACGGGAATCTTTATTGCAATCACCGTCAGCCCCGACGGATGGAGCCAAACACTCGCTCTATTGCAACAATGGCTGCAAAGTTCTGGGTTAGCCAACCTCATCGCTTCCCTCATGCCCGATTGGCTAAAGGCCATCCCCACCGAGGCCATGGTCGTTTTTGAGTGGATGCGGGCCAATCTTCCTATCGGGTTGCAGATCTTCACGGGTACCCTCGTTGCCCTCGTTCCCACCGTCAAAGCCTTAGGCGAATATGTGGCATCGGTGCAAAAAGAGCAAGCCCGCATTCAAAGTGAACGCGATAGCTTGCTCCAGCAAGAGCAGGGCAAAGCAGAAGGGTTAGCCAAGGAGGTAGCTCAACTAAAACTCCAGGTCGAGGAACAGCGCCAGCGCCTAGGTCTCACCGCCAACTATTCATCCTTACTCGACTTCGTTAACTCTCGCCTGGCCGGGGATGACTATGGCAAACACCTAGGGCTGATGCAGCAGGTCAAACAAGACCTCGCCGCTCTTTCCGATCGCCTCACCGAAGGTGCCCACAACCAAGAGGAGCTGAAAAAAATCTTCCCCCGTGGGCCCGCCCGCGTCATTCTCTATATCGATGACTTAGACCGTTGCCCACCCAACCGAGTCGTCGAAGTTTTAGAAGCGGTGCAGCTCCTGCTCAACACCAAACTGTTTATTGTCGTGCTGGGCATTGACGATCGCTACATTGCCCGTGCCCTAGAAGAAGTCTACCGGGGCGTGCTCAAACGCCGAGGCAAACCCTCTGGGATCGACTATCTAGAGAAAATCATCCAAATTCCCTACCGCATGCGCCCCATTTCCCCAGCCACCGTTGAAAGTTATCTCCGCGCTCAACTGCAAATCCGCAAACCATCAGAACAGCAAGCTGCTCCAGCCAATCCAGCCGACACCCAATCCACAGCCCAGCCACAGACACCCGCCCGCCCGCTCGATTTACCCCAAAGCCCCCAAGCCGTTGAGGAACAGCCCAAGCCCACCGACGAGCTGGCAAACACTCCGCCCGTTGAAAGCAGTGAACCCCACGATGTAGCCGCTCCCATTGCTGCTCCCCTCAGTGTTGAGCAAACCCTTGAGCAAACCGATAGCCCAACCTCACTTTCTGACTCCCCTACTTCTAGCTCTCCTACTTCTAACTTCCCCACACCATCCATTTCCAACATCCAACAGACCATTGAAAATAGTCATGATAACGGCCAGCTCCCATCCAATCTAGAAGGCGCAAACGTTCACCCATCTGGATTTATGCCCTTCAGACAATCAGACTCCTATAGTGAAAACATCGCTCAAGTCACCGAGTTTGATGAAGTTGAATTCAAAATTTTAGTAGACTGCTGCAAACAGGTTGATATCACGCCCCGCACCGCCAAGCGGCTGATCAACATCTACAAAATCTTGCAAATCATCTGGGCTACACGCAGCCAGCAATCCCCATCACAACCACCACCCAGCGAGCAAGACAAACGATTGGTCATGTCGTTTCTAGCGCTATCCGGTCGATATCCCACCTTCATGCGCAACCTGTTTGAGGAAATCGATGTCTTACTCGAAGAAAAAAGCCTAGACGAGTCCCAAGACGGCAACCCCGACAATCCCCAGATTGCGATCGCCCTCAAAGACATGCTCGACAAAATTAATCCGCAGTTGCTAGGAACCGATTTCCATGCCCAACGAGAGTGGCGCAGATTTAGCAGCGATATCCAACGGATGCTGCACAACCCAACCCTTAAATTTGATCGCCAAACCTTTGAATTAATGTTGTCCTTTTGCTTTGTGGGTGACATTGGCTACGATCCAGACGATTACTCCCCAAACTCCCAACCCCACAGCTATCCTGGCCAGCAACATCCAGACCACAATCCTGCTTAATGCCAGAGTATGGACACAGCCCTTACCCCTCACAGGCGATCGCCCCCCTTCCCCTGTGGCTTCTTCTCCCAAGACCGTTCCAGGGCTTTATAGTAGAAGTCATAAGCAACAGGTATCTCCACCCCCACTCAATCGCTGGCCGTGACCTCCCTGGTGTGACCCCGATATGACCTCCAACACCCAGCTTGAACCCAAACAGCCCCAACCCCTAGCGATCGCTGAAGAGCGCATCATTCTCCACAACATCAGTTGGGAAACATTTGAGCGGTTACTGGTCGAAGCGGGAGACAACCGCAACACCCGCTTTCACTATCTCGATGGAATGCTGGAAATTATGTCTCCCCTCTCGCGCCATGAAGGCAGCAATCGCTTCATCGAAAGCCTGATTAGCGCGATCGCCGACGAACTCGACCTGAACCTCCGCAAGCTTGGCTCATTGACCATGAAACGACGCGATCGCCAGGCCGGGGGCGAGCCAGACTCCTGCTATTACATCCAAAACGAACCTCTGATCCGCCACAAACCCGAGGTTGACCTGACCCTCGACCCGCCCCCCGACCTAGTGCTAGAAGTCGATATCACCAACCCCTCCAGCCGCCGACTGCCCATTTATGCCAATCTCGGCGTCCCAGAATTGTGGACATACAACGGTCGCACCCTCCAGTACTACCACCTGCAAGACGGCACCTACCAGCCTATTGACCATAGCCCCACCTTCCCTTGGCTTCCCCCCACTATTATCTTGGAATACTTAGACAAACGATTTGAGATTGGCGAAACAAAAGCGATTCGTCAGTTTCGAGCCTGGGTACGAGAGCAACATCTCTAAAAGCACCCGACCTCAACCCCTGCCATGACTACCCTCGAACTCCAGCAACTCACCATTCCCCCTGGTCAAACCCTCCTCATCAGCGGGGTCGATTGGCAAACCTTCGAGGCCATCCTGATCGAACTCGGAGAACCCCACACCGCTCGCATTGCTTACGACAACGGCATCCTCGAAATCATCACCCCTCTGCCCGAACACGAAGCGGTCAAAGAAATTCTCAGTGACCTGCTCAAAGCGCTGCTCGAAGAACTCGATATTGAGTTTTTGACCCTAGGCTCTACCACCTTCAAACATCCCGATACCCTCAAGGGCATTGAACCCGATCAATGTTTCTACATCCAAAATGAAGCCGCTGTGCGGGGCAAAGACCGCCTCGACCTGCGCTTCGATCCACCCCCCGACCTAGCGATCGAAATTGACATCACTTCCCGCACCCATCCCAACACCTACGCCGCGCTTGGGGTTCCCGAACTCTGGCGACGCAACCAAAATCAACTGCAATTCAACAGATTGATAGACGGTCACTACCAAGAAGTACCCGAAAGCCCTACCTTCCCTGGGCTTCCGCTCCAAGACCTACTGCCCCAATACATTACCCAAAGCCGCATCCAAGGCCGAAATCAAACCCTCAAAGCCTTCCGCACTTGGGTTCGCGCCCAGCTTTAGATACACCCCAAAGACACAAACAAACTGAGCGCATAGCTCCAGTTCAAGCGATCGCTCCCCCGGTTGGTGAGCTTGTCGAACCAACCCGTACCATCCCCGACGACAGCCCCAGCGCCTGGGCGATAAGTGAGGGGCACACCTCACTGCCGACCCATGCACAAACATTACCTCCCATTTCTAACCATTGCCGTATTAGCCGGGGCTATGACTCCGGCGTATGGTCTTGACTCATTCATGATGCCCGTCAGTGGCACCATTACCAGTCTCTACGGGATGCGCTGGGGAAGGATGCACCAGGGCGTTGATATCAGCGCTCCGGTGGGCACTCCAGTTTTAGCCGCCGATGATGGCATAGTGGCGTTTGTGGGGCAACGGCGTGGCTATGGCAACGTTGTTGAGCTACACCATGCCGATGGCAGTATTACCCGCTATGCTCATAATTGGAGTTTAGACTAAGGCAAATTTCCCCCTGTCTGCCAGAGGGAGAATAAATTGCTCATTTCACTAGCTAAGCGACGCTTTTTGAGTTTTTTTTAGGTCGGCTCACCCGTTTTCTGACGGTGGGATAGCGAGGTTTGCGGTTCCGTTTTTGGTCTTTAGCCCACCCCGGCGACTTACCTCGGGGTTTGGGTGCAGTGGTGGGTGAGCCCAACCGGGCTAAAAGTGGGGCGATGGAATCAGCGACGCGTCCTGGGGTCAGGAACGGGAGTGTTTTCTGCCAGGGTAGGGGTGCATCGCGGACGATGTCTCGGGCCAACCAGAGTTGCCAGGTGGCCAATGGCATCAGATCGCTCCAGCGCTCAGCGGCTTTGGGTTCGCCGAGTCTGGGAAGCGTCCAATGCAGGCGTTGCTTTAAGAACCGGTACCAATGCTCCAGGGCAAAGCGCCGCAGGTAGCATTGCCAGAGGTACTCAAGGTCAGGTCGAGCGTCGCCGACCCAGACGAGCCACAACGGTCGCGTCGAACAGGGTTGTTCGGTTTCATCAAGACGTTGCACCTGAATCAGAGTCATCGAATGCTGTGCGGCTTGGCGAAAATGCATTGAGTGCCAACTGCGCACGCGCACCAAACCTAGTTTGGGATGTGCGACGGTGATGTCTTGGTCTGCGCCATGCCAGGTGGTCGGGTCATTGAGCTTGAAACACGCGCCATGGACTCGGGGTCTTCCCTGACCGCAATAGGGCGGCGGCGCACCCCAGAGATGGCGGTTAGAGCGCAGGCGCATCAATTTGTCGGCGTTAATATCTGCGGTTTTCAGCACAAAGCTGGCACAACCCTATTCGCTATCCCATAAGCTCAATGGCCGACGTTGCAAGGACCGGCACACTTGTCTGAGTTGAAAAGCAGCTTTGCTAATCGGGCTCTCCCAACTCGTGATGCGTTCATGGCGTAACGGCAATGCCCAACTGCCCTGCTCTTCTGGAATCCAGGCTAGGGTGCTATAGCCCTGACCGAGCCTCACCGGGACGAGACTGCCGCTGCTGTTGGCCTGATGCTCATGCGTTCGCTCCCGCAACCGTTTGGCCTCAGGGCGGGGCCATCCCGTATGGTCGCCCGCCAATACTATCGGCGACTCGTTAGGGAGTTGTTCTAGGTATAGCCTCATCAGCCGTTGTCGTTGCGGGCGACTGTCTTGCAGCGCCTCATACGCACTCGACCATTGCCGTCGAAACAACGGGGATTGCGATAATTCTACAAAACTGTAGATGTGACGGGTCGTCACGATGGCATCGACCAGTTCAAAGGTCGCATCGTGGGCACGTCCCAGATACTGATAGGCTCGTTCTCGAAAGCTATACAAGTTATCGTAGGTCATAGTAGTTGCCGAGATTGGTTGTGCTCTCTCAGCTTCTGCGAAAAAGCGGCTAGTGCTTCGCACTAGCCGCTTTTTCTTTGGCTTTAGTCTAAACTCCAGTCAAGTTGACACAAAACGGCAGCGGAACGTGGCTGGCCGAATCCAAGGTGCTGGCTTGGATCAGCGACAACCTGATCGCCCATAAGGTTTGGTACAGCGAATTTTTTGAATTTCGCAAAGCAACCACTATTTATCCAGAAAATCGGAGGGGACTTGTTGTTATGACCGAACACTTAAATGCAGATGAGCAAGTGTTGTTTGATGCGGTGCAAGGGGCGTTTAGCGCGTTTCTACGTGACCAGATTCAGCAAGCACAAAAGCAAGGGCGACCGCTTGATTATGGTCAAGTGACCGATAAGGTCATCTACCGTTTACAACGTCCTAGCACGCAACAGGAATTTGCGACCGCTTTGGTCGATTTTCTCAGTCAGTTTCGTAGTAAAGCTGCCCGTGCAGCGGGGCCACAGATTTTTTGGTGGATTCATCAGGAATCAAACTGGCGAAAAGCTAGGGATTTAACCCTTTTGGCGATCGCCACCTACAAGGGCAAAACCAAGGAAGAAGAAACGGTGTTGGAGCAAGAGCCTGCCGCAGAAACTGCCAACGTCCTGTAATTTGTCTCACTCTGTGTAATTTGTCTAACTCACTAAATTTGGAGAAATCACCATGTCTCAACATCTATTCGCAACAATTGTAACCTCCACTGCGGTGGCCGCAAACAACCGGGGGGAAGGCGATGGCAGCACGCTATCAACCCTACAAAAAATCACCCGTGGCAACGACCAATACACCACAGTCAGCGCAGAAGCGATTCGTTGGGGATTGCGTGAGTACTTGCAAAATTCTCATGCGGAATCAACCAACCGCACGTTTGATCCAAATAAAGATCAATACAACTTTAAGGACGAAAAATTTAGTCCCAAGAAATACATCGATGATGATTTGTTTGGCTTCATGGATGCAAAAAAAGGCAAGGATAATGAAGACGCGACTACCAGGCGTCGGGGAGCGTTAGAAATCAGCCGCGCTATTAGTCTTGACCCATTTTGGGGCGATATTGCATTTGGTTCCAAGGGTGGCACAAAGAATAAGACTTCGATTCATAGCACCGAAGTTCACTGCACCGCCTATCAATACACGATCGCCCTTACCCCCGAAAGCCTCCAAGATACAAGCCGTGCAGCGGTGGTGCTAGATGCCATTGGTGCCGTGCGCCATGTTGGCGGCAACCATGCTCGATTTTTGTACGACTTCCACCCAGAGTCGATCGTGATTCGTGTTACCTCCGATCCTAGCCCGTGGATTATGGATAGCTTTAAGCGCACGGGCAAAACAGTGGGTTGCCCTAAGCTGCTGCGCTTGGTTGAGGTTGGTGATGTCATTGCAAGTGAATTAATCGTAGCGGGTGAGATAGCTGATACAACTTACAGCGCTGATACAACTTATGGCGAAAAATTGAGTACGCTAGGCGTAAAGGTTTGTCGTGGTGTTAAAGACGCGATCGCCCAAGCCAAGCAGCAGTTAACCCTGACTCAACCCACCTAGTTGAGGAGTACAGTCCTATGAGTTCCCTATCCGTTTCTAGCGAAGTCCTTGCCGGGATCACATCCTTAGCCCAGCAGTTTAATTTACCCACTGAGGAGTTTCTGACCTGGCTTGTTCAAGGCAAGCTGGCCATCATTGATGCTGACGAGCTAGAGGACTTGCTAGATCTGAAAGATGCCATCCTTGCAGAATCCGATCCTGCCAACCAAGAACGCGTTGATTGGGAAGAGGTCAAGCAGGAGCTAAACCTGTGAGCCGGTATCGCATTGAGTTTTTGAAAACGGCTCAAAAGGAACTTTTGAAACTGCCCAAAGAGGTTCAGCAGCGCATTGCCGCTAAGCTTGAGGCTCTTTTGCTCGATCCCTATCCTCCAGACACCAAAAAGCTTAAAAACGGCAACGGTCGCTTTCGGATACGAGTAGGCGACTATCGCATCATTTACCGGCTTGAGGAGGAAAAGTTGGTTATTCTAATCATCAAAATTGGGCATCGCCGCGATATCTACGACCAAATCTAAGTCAATTAGACTAGTCAATTCGACTATGCAACCTATGCAACTCTATCTTGATTGCCCCTGCACCAGCTTTCCTCGCAGTTTTGCACGGGACTACAAAGAAATCTACCGTTATCCACCACCTTCAACCCTTTACGGCTTGCTGCTGTCGCTGGTGGGCGAAACCGATATGGCTGCTCACTTGGGGGTGACCTTAGCGATCGGTATCATTGGCGATGATCCACCAATTTCTCGGATTGTGCGGAAGCAGCGGCATCATAAATTTAGCAAGACCCACATGGGCACCTATCCCACTAGCAAGTTTTCTAAGCCAAATCACCAAGAGCTTCTAACCGACTTACAGGTGACGGTGCAGATTGATTCCAGTGAAGAGTTGGCAACGGTGACGTTAGCAGAACGGGTGGCGATCGCCCTTTCCACACCTTCCCAAATCACCCGCTTTGGTGGGTTGAGTTTAGGAGAATCTTGGGCGATGGTTAACGGCATTCGCGAATATCGGGAAACCGATGGTGCAATCCGCTGGCTGATTAAAGACAATCGGGGGTTAATTAGCTTGCCGGTTTGGATTAATCGCGAGACGGGGCAAGGCACGTTCCAGCGGTTTGGCTGGAGTGATGAGCTTCAAGCGGAATGCCGTGTTGCAATTCCTAAGCCTCAAGCCCCTGTCGCTAGTAAAGGTAAGCGATCGCCTAAGTAAATCGGTTGATAGGCGATCGCCCTTCCTTAACTTTGCCGAACCTTGAAAACTCAATAGTCCAATAGGGGCCCAGTCAACCTCAGATGTTGTCTCATGCCAGACCACTGATGCCGCAAGGCGTTGAGCACAGTATCTGAATAGGTTTAATGCAGAGTCGTGCCTTTCTGCCAGGCCACTGATGCCGCAAGGCGTTGAGCACAGCGATATCGGTGAAGTTGAATACGGCGGAACGGTTACGCCAGACCACTGATGCCGCAAGGCGTTGAGCACTAAACGTGCCTTACCCAATTGTGTGCAGTAAATCAGAACTCATAGACCAACAACGTGCAGAAAATCTTTCTGCACTGTTCTGCTAGTCCTATCTAAACCCCTTGCACCGCTTTCTCCAGCCGCCTCACAAACCCCGACGGGCGATCGCACGTCATCACCAACTGATCGATCGCCCTGGTCATCGCCACATAGAGCAGCCGCGCCTCATCCTCTGGGGTCTGATGCTCATTGGGCAGATAGCCCACACCTGGAATAAACACCACCGGAAACTCTAGCCCCTTGCTACTGTGCATCGTCACCAGCTTAATGCTGACAGCCGAGGGGTCGTAGTTGCGGCTGGCGCTATCTCGATTCACCCACTCCACCGGGATACCCT
>DATNOW010000146.1:0-9613 GCA_036703515.1 Chroococcidiopsis sp. | reverse complement strand
ACAGTACATTAACCACATCCGATCGTCAGATCTTCCATGACCATCAAGGCTTTCCCTGTAAACATCTTGTCATAACCAGCCGTTCTGATAAAACGCGTTACTGCTATATTGTCTATTCTAAAATCGATGGCTATCGTTCCTCCTACTGTCATATTCATTACGTTAGCGATTTGGAAGTATTTGCATCTTTTTCGAGTCCAATTCGTTTAGAGCTATGGAAAAGAGAAGGTAGCGCCTTTATTATTATCGATTCGAGACTCACTAAGAATGTATCCATACCCTTTTGTTTTACTCTGCCGTTAGAATCAACAAGACTTTATAAACCGTCGGGCGAGATCAAACCTCAAGACATTGATAATTTGTACTCTGAACTTTTGATTCTAAACCTCAGAATATTGCCACCTAAAAATGAGTTTTTAAGCCATATTCTAAGGAAGTTTTTGAGAAAAAAAGAAAATTAATAGGTTTTACGGCATTTTTTGAAGCTTTTTATCTATTGCAAGACAGGAACACCGATGCAAACACAAATCCGCCAGTTTATTCTCGATAAATTTCCGCGCATCTCTGAAGATGAGCTGAGTGCTGATTTAGATCTATTGGGCACCAACTTGATTGACTCCCTGGGTGTTTTAGAGTTGGTTTCTTTCGTAGAGTCTGAATTCGGGGTTGTTGTTGAAGATGATGACTTGTTGCCAGAAAATTTCCAAAGCATCAACTGCTTGATTGGCTTTATTCAAGGCAAAAACTCTCACTAGCTATGGAGAAACTTGCTGAATGGACTTCCTGATTCATCACATGTTGCGTAGCAGTAGCCTTCGGCATCCCGAAAAGGAGGCTCTTGTTCATGACGGTCAGCGGCTTACCTATGGAGAGGTAGCCGCAAAGACGGAAAGGCTTGCTCAAGGTCTGTGCCAGCTTGGCGTCAATCGGGGCGATCGCATTGGTATCTATCTCAATGCGTCTATTCCGCAAGTGCTGTCGATTTTTGCGATCGCTCAAGCTGGTGGGGTGTTTGTCCCCATCAATAGCCTGCTGCTGCCCGAACAGGTCGGGCATATTGTCCACGACTGCCAAATGCGGGGGATCATTACCCTCGCATCGAAGCTCCCTGCCCTTGTTGATGCCCTAAAAACGGTGACATCGCTAGAGTTTATCGTGGTTATTCCAGATGACGCAATTCCTACCCTGTCGGTTCCAACCTATTCGTTTGATGAACTGGGCCAAGCCTCTGCCTCATCTCCCGTAGTGGATCGCGGCATTGAAAAAGACCTAGCCGCACTGATCTACACCTCTGGCTCCACAGGAAAACCCAAGGGGGTGATGCTCAATCATGCCCAAGTCATGGCAGGTAGCTCAATCGTGTCGGAGTATTTGAGCATTACAGCTAGCGATCGCATTTTAGCAGTGCTGCCATTCAGCTTTGACGCAGGCTTAAACCAACTGATGACAGCTTTCCAGCAGGGTGCAACCCTGGTGTTGATCAACTTTGTGTTTGCACGCGAAATTGTCCAAATACTGGTAAAAGAGCGCATTACGGCCCTAGCCGGTGTGCCTACCCTATGGAGCCTCTTGGCTCAACCCAGTTCTTCTCTGCACAAACATCAATTGCCTGATTTGCGCTACATCACCAATACCGGTGGAGCCATGCCCCAGAGCGTATTAGCAACGCTGCGCCAACTGCTGCCGACAACGCAAATTTTCTTGATGTATGGGTTAACGGAAGCGTTCCGTTCTACCTATCTTCCTCCCGAGGAACTTGATCGCCGCCCAACTTCTATGGGTAAAGCGATTCCCAATACCGAAATTTTAGTCATTAACGAAGACGGGCAGCTCTGCAAGCCGGGGGAAATTGGAGAACTGGTGCACCGGGGCCCCACGGTATCTTTGGGCTACTGGGGACATCCTGAACTAACGGGGCAGCGGTTGCGTCCCCATCCCTTACTGCATCCAGATCTCGCGAAACACGAACATGTGTGCTACTCCGGCGATCTAGTCAAGATGGACGAAGACGGCTTTTTATATTTCTTGGGACGACGCGATGCCATGATCAAATCGTCAGGCTATCGCATCAGCCCCACAGAAGTCGAAGAAGTCTTAATGCAAACAGGCTGGCTACAGGGGGCAGCCGTCATCGGCATTCCCGATGAAGTGCTTGGCCAAGCTATCAAAGCATTTATTGTGCCAAAGGAAGGGGGAACGGTAGAAGCTGAAAAGCTGATGTCTTTTTGCGCAGAGCATGTGCCTCGCTACATGGTGCCCAAGGTAGTGGAAGCGCTCGCGCAATTGCCTAAAACAACAAGTGGCAAGGTCGATTATCCGGCACTGCGTCGTCGTGAGGGGCTACTGTAATGGATTATGTTCAGGTTTTACTCGACCAATACTTTTCTATAAAAGATTCAGAGCTTTGCATTCAAGGGCTGGCGATCGCCGATCTGGCCCGCCAGTACGGCACCCCATTCTTTGTCTACGACGAACATATTCTGGAGCACACCCTAGGTCGCCTGCGTAAAGCGCTGCCAAGCCAGTTCTCAGTGTTTTATTCGATTAAGGCTAACCCCAATCCCCATTTTTTACAGTTTTTCATTCGCCACGGATGTGGGCTTGAAATTGCATCACTGGGCGAGTTTCACCGAGCCCTAGACGCAGGCTGCGCTCCTGAAAATATTTTGTTTGCTGGCCCTGGTAAAACCGAAGCAGAGTTAGAAGCGGTTTTGTCCAAAGGAATTGGTGAAATTCACGCGGAGTCTGCGCTAGAAATTAAGCGCATCGCGGCGATCGCCGATCGTCTCAACATTCGCGCCCACGTTGCCCTACGGGTGAATCCTACAGGTGAAGCCCAAGGTGGAGCTATGCGCATGGGAGGGAAGCCGCTGGCCTTTGGGGTCGATGAAGAGCAGTTACCAGAAATTATTCACTACATTCTTTCCTTTCCACAGCTTGAGTTTCAAGGTATCCATCTGTTTGCTGGCACCCAAATCTTAGACCATGCGGTGTTGATCAACCAGTATCGCAAGGGGTTGGCGATCGCCAAACGCGTAGCCGAACACACTCAGCGTCCCCTCGCTACGATCGATTTTGGCGGTGGTCTTGGCATTCCCTACTTTGCCCATGAACAAGCACTCGATCTGGATGCATTGCACGCTGAATTACATCAGCTGATGGATGAGATTCAGCACGAACCACACCTCCAAGGCACCCGCTTCCTGATCGAACCGGGTCGCTATCTAGCAGGTGAATCCGGTATTTATGTTGCTCGTGTCAACGACATTAAGATCTCACGAGGCAAAAAATTTCTGATTTTGGATGGTGGTATGCACCATCATTTGGCAGCATCGGGCAACCTCGGTCAGACAATTAAACGTAATTACCCCATCGCCGTCCTCAACAAGCTCGGCCAGCCCAATCAAGAAGACGTTGAGGTCGTGGGGCCACTCTGCACACCCCTCGACACTTTAGGGCGTTCGCTGCAGCTGCCCGCTGTTGAGGTTGGTGATCTGATAGGCATCTTCCAGTCTGGTGCCTATGCTCGCAGTGCTAGTCCGTTGGGCTTTTTGAGCCAACCGACCCCACCGGAAGTTTGGATTGAACAGGGTGTTGCTCAACTAATCACCCAGAGGGCTTTGTATGCCACATGCTAAGACAACGGGCATCCACAAAATCTGCATAGCTGGGCGTGTTGCATCAATTCATCGTTAAATCGGCTGCTGTTTAGACATTTATTTTTAGTGCTATGTCGAGCCTGATAGACTCATCCAAACCGCTAGTCTCCGTTGTTCTAATCTTCTTAAATGAGCAGCGTTTCATCCAGGAAGCAATTGACAGCGTGTTAGCACAAACCTATCCCCACTGGGAGCTTTTGATCGTTGATGATGGCTCAACCGATGAGAGTACGGGGATCGCCCAAGGCTATGCCCAACAATATCCCGATAAAATCCGCTATCTAGAACATCCGGGACATCAAAATTGCGGCATGAGCGCATCGCGTAACTTAGGCATCCAAAATGCGACTGGCAAATACTTAGCCTTTATTGACGCAGATGACCTCTATACAGCCAACAAACTAGAGCGCCAAGTCTCTATTTTAGAAGCACACCCAGAAGCGGCCCTCGTCGCAGGGCGGACAAAGTGGTGGTATAGCTGGAGCGGTAACCCAGAAGATGCCGATCGAGACTTGCTGCAACAGTATGACTCATCCCTCGACACGCTACTGTCGCCACCGGACTTACTCTTATGTTTCTTAAAAAATGAGTGGGCATCACTTTGCGACATTTTAGTTGTGCGGGAGCGTGTCCGCCAAGTTGGAGGTTACGAGAACTTATTTCGGGGTATGTACGAAGATCAGGCATTTCATGCCAAGTTGTGCTTGAACTTTCCAGTCTTCTTGTCAAGTGAGACTTGGTATCTCTATCGTCAACATCCTAATGCCTGTACTTCAACCGTACATTCTAACGGGAAATATCACATAGCCCGTAAAACATTTCTCAATTGGCTCAAGCACTACCTCATCCAGCAGCAAAGCCCTCATTCCAGCGTCATGACCGTCGTTGAAGAAGCTTTAGTTCCTTATAATCGCCCTCTTCTAGAACGAGTCATAGGACGTGTCCAGCGTATCGGACGACAAATGAAAGCACTGGTACATAGTCAAAATCAGTAATTTCTAGATTCAGTAATTTATATCGTGTGATTGGGAGATTCAACAATGCGCATTCGTGGTGTTAAACGATTAAAACGGGTCGCCAGTCATATTCGCAGGAAGTTGGCTCCAGGAGCCCTTATCCTGATGTATCACCGGGTCATTGAGACCGACAGCGATCCGTGGTCGCTTTGTGTCAGTCCCCAAAATTTTGCAGCCCATCTTGAGGTTCTCCGCCGCTATACGCAGCCAATTCCGCTGACAACCCTAAACCAGTCGGTCAAAGCAGGGAAGCGCCTGCCCCGGCGGGTTGTGCTTACCTTTGATGACGGCTATCTAGACAACCTTAAATATGCTAAACCCCTTTTAGAGCAGTATGAAATCCCCGCTACGGTTTTTGTTGCCAGTGGCTATCTGGGTGAAAATCGAGAATTTTGGTGGGACGAATTAGAAAAATTTCTGCTTCAACCCGGTCAGCTTCCAGAAACCTTAACGCTGAATATCAATGGCACAGTGCACTCTTGGCATCTGGGCAACTATGCAAACTATAGCGATAGCGATTTTCTGCGTTATCGTTCGTGGTCGGCGGATGATGGCTCCTATCCAACGCCGCGACACTCTCTCTACGTTGAATTGCACCGCCTGCTGCGCACGCTATCAGAACGCGATCGCCGCCCTCTGATGGATCACCTTTCCACTCTTGCAGGAAACCCACAACCTGAGGCGCGCAATGATTATCGCCCCCTCACCAGAGACGAAGTTCAAACCCTCGATCAGGGTGACTGGGTTAAGGTTGGGGTGCACACCACCACCCATCCCCTGCTCGAATTATTGCCGATCGAGCAGCAGAAAGAGGAAATTCAGCGCTGCAAAGCTGAGTTAGAAGCGCTGCTCAAACGCCCCATAACAACCTTTGCCTATCCCTATGGTAACTACTCAGAAGCAACCCCGGATTTAGTGCGAGACCTAGGGTTTTCGTGTGCCTGCACTACCAATTCTGGCGATGTCCGTCCCAGAAGCGATCGCTTCCAGCTACACCGCATGGGTGTATGCAACTGGACGGGCGAAGAGTTTGCGCGTCAGCTTAAGCAATGGTTCTAAGGCGCTGAGTGACGCCCCATAGCGGTTTTGCCAAACGCCAGTTGACCTCATAAAAAGCCTGCCTCCGAGAAGGTTTGAGCACTCGAATTCTGATCCTAATTTTTAGAGAGACTCTCAATCATGAGTGATAACCATGATTCCCCGTTGGTTTCAGTGATCATTATCTTCCTCAATGAAGAACGTTTTCTCCAGGAAGCGATTGATAGCGTTTTCGCCCAAACTTATTCCCACTGGGAACTATTGCTAGTGGATGACGGCTCAACAGATAAGAGCAGCGATATCGCCAGATTATGTGCTGACAATCAGAGTGATAAAGTGCGCTATTTAGAGCACGAAAATCACTCCAATCGCGGTATGAGTGCATCTCGCAACTTAGGTGTTCGCCACGCAAAAGGTAAGTACATTTCCTATATTGACGGCGATGATGTTTGGTTTCCCCCTAAACTAACTGAGCAAGTCGCAATTCTAGAAAAATACCCGGAAGCCGTCATGGTATTTGGCCCGCTACAGCTCTGGCATAGCTGGGATCAAACATCGCCTGAGACACCAAGCGATCGCCTGTATAACGAATATCCCCAGCATTATCAAAATAGCTTAGTCAAAGCTCCCGAAATGCTGAATCTGTTCCTGCGTTTTCCGTGGTACATCCCCAGTGGTATTCTCGTTCATCGTGCAACCTTAACAACCATTGGAGGCGGCGAAGAGGTTTTTCGAGGTAGCCTTGAAGATGCTGTCGTCCATGTCAAGATTTGCCTGCGATACACCGTTTATGTCTCTAGTTCTTGCTGGTATCGCTATCGAATTCATCCTAACTCCTGGACACGACAAATCACCAAGTCTGGGAAAGATCGTTCAACCGATATATTTTATTTAAAGTGGGTTGAAAAGTACTTTCGAGAGCAGGGCGTAAAAGACTCTTCGATATGGAAAGCTTTGTGGAATGCAAAGTTTTCATGCTATTACCCAAGAACCTATCGCCTATTCGACAAAAATCGATTCTTACTTAAAAAGTGGGCGCGACTGCTATTGCCAACTTCAGTCAAAGCTTGATCTAAGACTTGACTAGAAAACATCAACTAACCCTATGCCAGCTGTCTTGATTTTGTTGAATTTATAGACCTACAGGATCGGACGGCCCTGCCTAGATGCCCAGAAGACCGGAACCTTAAAAGAGTAATTACTTATGCATTTTATCGTCACTGGCGGAGCTGGATTCATCGGTTCTCATCTTACAGAGCAACTGCTCTGCGATGGTCATCAAGTCACAGTAGTAGACAATTTGAGCACCGGTAAGAGCGAAAATTTACCAGTTAGCAACCAACTAAAATTCCTGGAAAAAGACATTTTGCAGTGTCAACCCAGCGATTTTACTACACCCGTCGACGGGATTGCCCATCTTGCCGCTATGCCCTCAGTGACGGAGTCTTGGGAACAACCCATGACGGCCCACCACTGCAATCTCTCAGCGACCGTAGCCGTGATCCAACTCTGCCAATCGCTACACATACCACGATTAGTTTTCACTAGTTCGGCTGCGGTTTACGGTAATCCGATTCAACTGCCAATTACAGAAGAGCATCCAACTCGTCCGATCTCTCCCTATGGGTTACAAAAGCTCAGCAGTGAACATTACGTCAGCCTCTTTGCTCAGCAAATTGGCTTTTCAGCCGTTAATTTACGGCTATTCAATGTATTTGGTCCGCGCCAAAATCCAAATTCACAATACTCTGGAGTGATCTCAATCTTTACGCGCCTAATGCGTCAAGAAAACGCAATCTCACTCTATGGAGATGGCAGCCAAACCCGAGACTTTGTCTATGTCAAAGATGTGGCGATCGCATTCGCCAAGTCTCTCACCGCCTCATTAGAACCCGGCACCCACGCCGTGTGTAACATTGGCACCGGACAATCCGTAACTTTAGTTCAACTCATTGATAGCTTGCGAGATTGTTTTCCGGAGTGGGGAGAATCTATAAACTATCTACCGGCTCGTTTGGGAGATATCCAACATTCACGTGCAGATGTGACAACGGCAGCGATGCTTCTAGATTTTAAGGCGAGTTGGTCACTATCGGATGGATTGCGATCGCTTGTCGATTTTTCGACGGTCAATCATTAATTTTGGCTTACTAGGGCTACAGAAACAAGCATGAGATTACTCATTATATCTCCATCCACCCGCAGAGGAGGGGCTGAAGAATATCTTCTCACCATTGCCTCTGCTGTAATTCAACTAGGGTGGGAGTTACACATCGCGTTCCCAAAAAATCCAGACACTGATTCACTCATCAAAGATTGTGAATATACTGGAGCACGCTATCACACACTTTTACTAACCGATGACGAAAATCACTCTATGCTAACGGCAATTTCTGAATGGAGAAGAACGCTGTTTCTTGCATTAAGAGTGAAGCCAGATATCGCATTGATTAACCTACCCTGGCCTAAGTTTGGGTTTGGTAGTATTTTGGCATGTAGTACATTTAACATTCCAACTGCATTAATTTTTCATCTTGTACCATCCACTATTCTACTCAATGCAAGGAGAATCAGGGCCTATGCTTGGGCCCGGTCTCATTGGCAGAAATGGATCACAATTTCAGAACACAATCGAAAGCTTTTATCAAATTTCTTTAAAGTTCCAATTCACGATATTCAATGCATTCGGAATGGCGTTAATCTTGAAGCAAAAAACCTTGACATAGTAATTGGTGAAAAGTATTCATTACGTGAGCGTATTCGCCAAGAATTAGGACTAGATAGCCATTGCCAAATCGCACTTACCGTAGGAAGACTCAATGCCCAAAAAGGCTATGAAGACTTAATTCCGGTAGTTCAAAAGCTCAAAGAAGACTTTCCAAATCTTACCTTCGTCTGGGTGGGTGAGGGTGAGCAAAGAGAGCAACTAATAGCACATGTGCAAGCCTTAGGCATTGAAAAAGAAGTCTTATTTTTAGGATACCGTTCAGATGTTGCCACACTCATGCGAGCATCTGATTTTCTAGTGTTACCAAGCCACTTTGAAGGGCAACCCTTTGTTTTACTAGAAGCAATGGCTAATAGTTTACCGATTGTCAGTTCCGATGCGGGTGGGATTCCAGAGATGATTCAGCAAGGTGTTCATTGTCAGATGTTTCCAGTAGGCGATCGCGATGCTTTGGAGCAATCAATTCGCTGGGCTCTTGAACACCCTGAGGAAATGCAAAAATTTGCCGAAAACGGGCGATCGCATCTACAAAATTTTTCGCAAGATCGCATGATAAGGGAAACCCTAAACGCTCTTAAAAAATTGCATGCTCATTTAAGTTGAACCTTGCTCATTCCTAAAATTATTCACCTCCAAACACCATGAATATTCATCCAAAATCTTTAAAATCTCAGCTCAATAAAGCTAACAACACCACTGAGCCTCTCGCGAACTCTACATCAGAGAAAGTAATTCGCACTTTTTATATTTGTATTAATCCACCTTTTCCACCCATAGGCGGCACTGCACTTCGAAACTGGCAAAATATTAGTATCCTCAAAAAGCTTGGCCCAGTGGGCGTATTTTCAATTTCCGGATCCCATGACAAGGTTCATGAAGATTCTTTTAGCTACCCACCCGGCGTTGAACTATGGCAGCACAATTATCTAACGCCACTTAGCCGACGCCAAGAGCTTTTGCAATCCTTAGAGAGGAGGTTCATACCACACAGTCATTATTTTGTTAACTGGGCTTATGAGCGGGCAATTCAAGAAAAACTAAAAGTGTCTATAGACAAGTTTCATCCCAATTTAATCGTGGTTTCGGAACTGTCCCTTGCGCGATATTTTCCGAGTGTCAAATATCAATCATGCCCCGTTATTTTCGACGAACATAATATTGAAGCTCCACTG
>DATNOW010000145.1:0-2046 GCA_036703515.1 Chroococcidiopsis sp. | reverse complement strand
TTGATTAAGCTGACCCTGAATATGCTGCTGTTTGCGCTGATGGCGCGGGTATTGCGATCGCCCCGATTGCGCTCAATCTTAATTACGATTTATCTGCATGTAGCGCTGTTTGTCAGCGTCGCGGGCATTCGCCAGTGGTTTTTTGGGGCTAATGCGCTAGCGACCTGGGTTGATGCTGACTCGTCGCTGGCGGGCACGACGCGGGTTTATAGCTATCTGGGCAATCCCAACCTGCTGGCGGCCTACCTAATCCCAGCAGTCGCCTTCAGCGCCGCCGCTATTTTTGCCTGGAAAAACTGGACGGCCAAAGCCCTGGCCCTGACCATGACCCTGATCAACTCCGCCTGCTTAATTTTGACCTTCAGCCGGGGCGGCTGGATTGCCTATGTCGTGGCCGGGTTCGTTTTTCTGCTGCTGCTGGTCCACTGGTTTACCATCTACCTGCCTCGGTTTTGGCGGATCTGGGCGCTGCCGATTGTGTTGGGTGCGTCAGCCGCACTGGTGGTGGTGGCCGTAATCACCGTAGCCCCCCTGCGCGATCGCGTCCTCAGCATTTTTGCCGGGCGCGAAGACAGCAGCAACAACTTCCGGCTGAATGTTTGGGCAGCGGTAAAAGAAATGATTCGCGATCGCCCCATTTTGGGCATTGGCCCAGGCAACGACGCCTTCAACCGCGTCTATCCCCGCTACCAGCGGGCCGGCTACACCGCCCTCAGCGCCTACTCGATTTTTCTGGAAATTTTGGTCGAAACCGGCGTCATCGGCATGACCTGCTTCCTCTGGCTGCTGTTGGTAACGCTCAACATTGGCTGGACTCAAATTCAACGGCTGCGGCAGCAGGCCAACCCCCAAGGCTTCTGGCTGATCGCGGCGATCGCCGCCATCTGTGGCATGTTGTCTCACGGCCTAGTCGACACCGTTTGGTATCGCCCCCAAGTCAGCACGCTGTGGTGGCTGATGCTCGCGGTAATCGCCAGCTATTACCTGCCGCCTAACCCCTCCAGTCGCGAATCTGCCTGATGCGATCGCCTGATTTAGGGTTCACCCACCTAGCAGTTGTCCAGATGGGTAGCAGCGCTTAAGCTAGTAGAGCAATACCCGCTGACTAAATTTCTGCGAATTATTTCTGCGAATTAGATTTGCGAATTAGATTCCTGCTTAATCGTTGTCTTGTGCGCATCTGCCAACCCGTCAACGCCAAGCTTGGAGAGCCCCAACGCGATGCTGAGCCACTTAAAATTGGGATCAAAATTTACGCTGCTGCTGCTGCTCGTGTTTATCATTGGCAGCAGCCTTGGTGGAGCAGCCCTGTCGGCCGTATTGCAAAAGCGATCGCAAGCTCAGATCAGCGCCGAAGGGCTGATGCTGATGCAAACCATCAACGCCGTCCGAGAATACACCAACCAGCAGATTCGCCCGCTGCTCGAATCGACGCTGCAACCGGGGCAGTTTGTCTCAGAAATTGTGCCCTCCTACTCCGCACGGCAGGTCTTTGAAGGCCTTCACAAAAACCCCGAATATGCCGACATGCTCTACAAAGAAGCCGTCATCAACCCCACCAACCCGGCCGATGAAGCGGATGAATTTGAAAAAGGGCTAGTCGATCAATTTCGTCGCGAACCCAACACCCAAGAGATTTCAGGCTTTCGCAGCCTACCGGGCAAACGGCAGGTTTACTTTAGCGCTCGCCCCATCGTCGTCACCGAACAAAGCTGCCTGCGCTGCCACAGCACCCCCGCAGCCGCCCCCCCCGAAATGTTGGCCATCTATGGCAGCGATCGCGGCTTTGGCTGGCAATTGGATGTTCCCTCCGGCACCCAGATCGTTTACGTTCCCGCCAACGATGTGATGCAGGCCGCCCAGCGCGCGTTTTCATCGGTGATGGGCATCTTTGTCGGCGTTTTTTCAGTTGCCGTTGTTTTAATCAACTTACTGCTCAAACCCACCGTCCTCCAGCCGATTCAGCACTTGGCTCGGGTTTCACAAAAACTCGGCGCTGGCGATATGCAAGCGGCCGCCCCGGCCCCGCCAGAAAGCGCTGATGCT
>DATNOW010000144.1:0-12727 GCA_036703515.1 Chroococcidiopsis sp. | reverse complement strand
TTCCGCACTTGGCTAAATACACCTGCACTGGACTGCACTGGACTAGACTACACTGCACTGCAACTAGAGCGATCGCCCCAAACGCAAAAAAATGCGCGGCTCGTTTGACAAGCTGCGCACGGGGGTTGTTAGTGAATAACTGGTGCATTACTAAACAAATTATTGGCGCATCGCTGGTGTATTCCAGGACGGCCAAAGCAACGCTGTTGTTTCGGGAAGGCGATCGCCTACTGCCCCATGGGCTTGACCCAACTGAGGCTAACAGGATGCGACACCGTAGACAACACACCCTCTTTGAGAATCGACGTGCTGATCTGCGGCTTGGGCATGGATGGCAGGCACGCATCCGATAAGACAGGCGTTCTGACGACCGACAGGTTAGGTGACTGGGTCGATGGCAAGATTGAGGTGCTGCCATGGGCATGGGGCGCAGGCGTCAGCGTGGCGTTAGGGAGAATGGTCGTTCCCACCTGCGGCGAAATCGGCGCAAACGCATTATCGAGCAGGAGTGATGTGCCGACCTGCGGGCGAAGCGCGGTATCCGACGGATCGAATTGGCTACTCATGGTGCTGATCTCCTGGCGGTATGGATCGGGCGGTGTTAAAGAATCGTGGAATGCATGGGCAGAGCTTGGATAATCCCGATGTTGCGGTGGGTCAGGATTCCATCTCCATTCACTATACGCCGCGATTTCCCACAAAATTGTTTACTTCTGTGTGGTCGTTGCCAAAAATCAGCCGAAAGTTCACATTCGATCCCCGGTGTGCTGGAGTAAACTGGGGCAATCAGCAATAAAAGTTAACGAGTCTCCATAAAACCTAAAAAAATATGATACGAATCATTACTGATTTTGATGGCCCGATCATGGATGTTTCGGAGCGTTACTATCAGGTCTATTGTTTTTGTTTGCAGCAAGTGCTGCGTCCGGGGCAGCAGGGCACTCAGCTTTCAAAGTCCCAGTTTTGGCAGATGAAGCGTGCCCAGGTGCCCGAACGCGAAATTGGTCAACGCTCTGGACTCGATGAGCTTCAAGCCCAAGAATTTGCCCAACTGCGCCGTAAGACGGTGCATACGATCCCCTACTTGGCCTACGACGTGCCGGTGCCGGGGGCGATCGCCACTTTAGAGCGCCTGCAAGCCAGCGGCATTGATTTAGTCGTAATGACCATGCGCCGCGTGCGTGAGCTCAACGATGCCTTTGAGCGCTACGATCTGGCTCGTTTTTTCCCAGACAATCGTCGCTACTGCCTCAGCAACGATTACGTCAAAACCGCTGATGTCAAAGACAAGCCTCTGCTGATGCAGCGAGCCATGGCCGAGCTACCCACCGCCGCCGAAACCTGGATGGTGGGCGATACCGAAGCCGATATTGCGGCGGCTAAAAGCCAGGGGATCAAGGTGATTGGCGTGCTCAGCGGCATTCGCGATCGCGATCGCCTGGTGCATTACCAGCCCGACCACATTGCCAGCAACCTTGCCGAAGCGGTCGAAATCGCCCTGCAAGACAACGCGGTCCGCCAGGCCGGTTAGACAGGCCTCCAACCGCTCCGCCGCAAGCAAGCGGCCAAGTCAGCACACCAGCAGGCAGAATCAAAAACCGCCCGGTAATACCGGGCGGTTTTTGATTCTCTGAACTAAACCATTTAACCCGAGGCGATCGCAATCTTCCCAGGTCGTCGGATAAGCCCTAACGCAGGAAACTACTGATCAGCCACAGCACCACAAAGGTAATGATGGCTGCAAAGCTCTCAACGGGCACCCCCACAGCCACGAGCTGGGGCTGAATTAGCATCCCAAGCTGCAAACCGGCCAGCACCCCAAGCGTCAACCCAGCGATCGTGAGCAGCAGCGCCCGCCCAAACTTACGCTCTTTGCGGTTGAGAAAATAAAGGCTGAGGGTGACACCCAGCGCTAAAGCCAGGGATGCTGCCGTTAGGCTGAGCAAACTCGCCGCCAAAAACAGCCCGCCCGGCAGCAAAATATCATTGCGGCTAGGGGTATCGATAAATCTCTGGAGCCAAGCAGGAGACTGCTTGAGCGGCTGAGGGGGCGCTTCGGGAATCGGCTCTGCAGTGCGCTCTGGAAATCGAATTCGGTCAGGAACTTTGATTTTTCCTTCTTGGCGAAGTCGGAGGCGATCCATTAGGATAGCGTCGTAAGCTACCTCAATTTCCTCTGCCTGCTTGCGATCGGCACCGAGAGATTGAATTAACCGTTCTTTCGCCGCCTGAATTTCTTCAAACGACGCATCCTCTTCTACCCCAAGTTTCGCATAGTGACTTTGATCACTCATTTGCAACCTCCGGAAACCCCCTCTATATTTAGTTAAGACTTCGCCAAGAAAATGTAGGAGACTGTTGGCAGACGGAACATAGTTTGTGCTGGGTACTACTAGCCATTAGTGTAACCGTCTAACCGTTTTTCGCAAATAGAGCTAGAAATGAATAAGATTACTAATCTAAATATCCGGTTTATAGGGATTTAAATACGCATGTTAGTTGCATTACCAAGTTCTCGACCGATAATTGAATTGTTTAAGTGACGACTCAGCATATTGGGTGCATAAACTCCATTGTGAACCTATTTGAGGCAGAATTGCTGAGATTCTGCCAGACTTAATCCAATATCTGTTGATGTCTTTCAACTCTCTGTCAGAAGGTTATGGCTCCAGCCAAGATTCTTGTAGTAGATGATGACCCGTCGATTCGGACCCTGATTCACCGCTTCCTGTCGAAGCAAAATTATCAGCTTGAGTCCGCTGAAGATGGCAAGACCGCTCTCGCTGTATTCGAGCAATTCAATCCGGATCTGGTGATTCTAGACGTCAACCTGCCAGACGCCACTGGATACACCTTGTGTCAAGAGATGCAAAGTCGTACAGGTGTATTTGTGCTGATGTTGACGAGTCGTACCGATGAGGCCGACAAAATTCGAGGGTTCACCCAAGGTGCCGATGACTACCTGACTAAACCGTTTAGTCTAGGCGAGCTAGAGGTTCGCGTTGGCGCGATCTTAAAGCGTCAACGTCCGGTCACGACCGCGGAGCAACAGTGCCTTTCCTTTAACGGTTTGGTGATTGATCCAGTGCGCCGTGAAGTCACCCTCAATGCCGACCTCGTGCCGTTGACGGCGTTAGAGTTCGATCTGTTGCACTTTTTGGCCAGCCACCCCGGTCGGGTGTGGCGTCGATCCGAACTGATCCAAAAAGTTTGGGACTATGAGTACGTTGGCGACCAGCGGGTTGTTGATGTTCACATTGGGCAAATTCGCAAAAAGATCGAAGTGGATACGTCCCAGCCTGCACTGATTCAAACGGTGCGGGGGGTGGGCTACAAATTTGAGGCTCCCGATCTCGCGGGCGGAACGGCCGATTAGGGCAGTGTCCGCAGCAGGCGGGCAAACATAGACGAGCCACTCAGCCGTCTTTGGGGCATCCCCTTCCAACGCAATTCACGGTCAATTTTTTTTGCCCGTCCATTGCTTGGGGTGGGGCGATCGCCATGCCTAAATTTTGCCTGTGGTCTTGACCAACACCAGCGCTAGGGCCTATGGATTCATCCAGTTCACGCTCGGCTGCCCCATAGCCAAGAACCCTGATTTCTTTCACAGAAACCAGGGTTCTTTAGCGTTATTTGCACAGGCATTATTTGCATAAGCGGGCTGTGCGCGGTCTGTCAAACCGTGGGGGCTAATTTAGCAATCCCCACGATTTGCCATCGCAAATCGGTTATGCAACCCACTTACGAGCCACAAGCTCGGCTAGGTCTACCACGCGCTGGCTGTAACCCCACTCGTTGTCATACCATGCGATCACTTTAACCATATCGCCACCCATCACCATGGTGAGGGCAGAGTCAACGATGGAGGATGCGTCATGACCGCGATAGTCGCAGGAAACAAGCTCTAGCTCGCTGTAGGCCAATATGCCTTTGAGGGGGCCTTCTGCCGCAGCTTTGAGGGCAGCGTTGACTTCTTCGGCGATCGCTGGTTTTTCAACATGGGCCACCAAATCCACCACGGAGACGTTGGGGGTCGGAACCCGCAGCGCGATC
This sequence comes from Chroococcidiopsis sp., assembly GCA_036703515.1. Taxonomy (GTDB): domain Bacteria; phylum Cyanobacteriota; class Cyanobacteriia; order Elainellales; family Elainellaceae; genus DATNOW01. The sequence goes on along the minus strand of DATNOW010000144.1, from coordinate 8,674 downwards.
CCGTTGAGTTTGCCGCTCAGCTCAGGTAGAACCAAGGCAACGGCTTTGGCAGCACCGGTCGAAGTCGGCACAATATTGAGGGCCGCAGCGCGAGCGCGACGGACATCCCGGTGGCTAGCGTCGAGCAAACGCTGGTCGCCCGTGTAGCTGTGGGTGGTGGTCATCGTCCCTTTGATGATGCCAAAGGTTTCGTGAATCACTTTAGCGATCGGGGCGAGGCAGTTGGTGGTACAGCTCGCGTTGCTGATGATGACGTGCTTGGCGTGATCGTAGTTGTGGTCGTTAACCCCAACCACAAAGGTGCCGTCGTCGCCTTTTCCAGGCGCGGTGATCAACACTTTCTTGGCACCCGCTTGGAGGTGCTTAGAAGCCCCTTCTTTGCTGGTGAAAACGCCCGTTGACTCGATAATCAAATCAACATCCCATGCTCCCCAGGGCAAATTGAGCGGATTACGATCAGACACACATTTAATGGTCTTGCCATTGACAGTGATCGTGTTTTCGTCGGCACTCACGTCAGCGTTGAACTTACCTAACATGGAGTCGTAGGTCAACAGATGGGCGTTTGTCCGAGGATCTGACGTGTCGTTGATACCGACGACTTCAAAGTTGCTGCTTTCTCTCAGTGCCCAGCACCGCAGAAAATTACGTCCAATGCGTCCAAACCCGTTAATCGCTACTCTAATCACTGCGTCTTGCCCTCTGATTAATCACTAAGTTACCTAAAACCTCCTACAGGAAACGCTTTTGCGAGCTGAGTCCTGGATTAAAGCCCATCTGATAAAGAGGTTCTCATTGAGTGAGATCATACACTTGAGGGTGTTCCCCACTCAAGTGCCACGGTGTCGACTTAGGGGATCGCGATTAAACCACCGGCTGGTATAAGCCATTACTGATGATATAGGTGTTGACGGCGGTGGGCACAAGGTCAGCAATGGAGCGGCGATCGCGACAATATTGGCGAATTTGGCTAGAAGAAATATCGATGCTGGGCATTTGCAGCAAGCGCCAGCGGAGAGGAGTGCCTTCACTGGCGAGGTGTTGAACGACCTGTTCGCAGCGATCGCGACCGCTAGAATCACCATCAGCTAAATCACCACCGGCCAAATCACTATCAGCTAAATCACCACCGGCCAAATCACCATACATTTGCGGCTCTGGAAACGGGGGTACAAGCAATGGGGCAGGGCGCGGGGCAATCAGCCAATCGCACTCGGCGACCAGTTCGGCGTGTTTATACCACTTCGGCAAGGTTTGAAACGCATCAAACCCGATGATCCAGTGCCAATGCCTGTGGGGATAGTCGCGCTGGAGCTGATGCAAGGTGTCGACTGCATAAGACGGGCGGCGATGCTCGCGTTCGACAGTGGAGACTGCAAACCGGGGATGATTGGCGATCGCCAACTGCACCATGGCCAGGCGTTGATTGAAATCTAGCAGCACCGTCGGGTCACGATGGGGCGGGGCATAGGCAGGCACCCAGAGGATGCAATCGAGATTCGCCTGGGCAAGCGCCGCCTCGGCCATAATCACATGCCCCCGATGGACTGGATTAAACGTGCCGCCCAAAATCCCAAACTGCTGCATACCCTTGCATGACCCCTTAATTACAGAAGGGACTCACCGAAAAAATCATTTCACCCTTCAACTTTCCTCTTCCGTGCAGGCAAGGTGCCTGCACCACGTCTTTTCCTCTTCCACGCAGGCAAGATGCCTGCACCACGTCTTTTCCTCTTCCACGCAGGCAAGATGCCTGACGTCTTTTCCTCTTCCATGCAGGCAAGATGCCTGCACCACGTCTTTCAGCCTTTACTCTTTACCCTTCACTCAGTTGGTGAGCCTGCCGAACTACTCCCTCCCCCTTAAGAACGGCAGCACTAATTTTTCTCAGTTTCTGCAAAGATAGCCTGATTCTGCTGCGGTCAGACCGTAAAAGCATGCAACCCCCAAGCGCAGGCTTGGTAATTTTGGTTTGGGCGGCTTTCATGAGTAGAATTGCTTATCAATGTATGTATAGATCGATAGGGATGTTTAAACAGCGGAGTGATTCTGGCATCAATCTGAGCGAAGTAGAGCGATCGCGACGCCCAGTTTATAGTTAAACCCCGCTGCGCCCAGAATCGGTTAAAGCGTTTCTATTAACCAGCTACAGCAGGGAATGATAGAGACAAGAATGGGCGATCGCGGCTGAAATTGCGGCAAATTGAGCGCGTTAGCGATCGATCTCGAATCGTATCAGAGACGAAAAAATCTTGGTATGATATGCCCGTGCTCTTGGTGTGGTGTGGTGTTTGAGGAGTTAAAATGCTGAATTCCGTAGATTTTAGCGGCAGACCATTTCATTTCATCGGCATTGGTGGAATCGGAATGTCTGCGCTGGCCTATGTTCTGGCAAAGCGTAACCTGCCGGTATCGGGCTCCGATATTTGCCTTAACCATATTACGCAGCGGCTGCAAGACCAAGGCGCTCACGTATTTTGGAGCCAAGATGCCGCCAATCTAGAGTTTTATCGGCTCAACGGTGCATCGCCCCAATCCGTTACAGCCGTCTCCTCCACCGGGGCGATCGCCAACGGCACCACCTTTCAACCCACCACCTCAACCAAGCTGCCCGTTGCCGTCAGCGATCATGACTCCGATCGACTGCTGCCCCAAGTCATTTGCTCAACTGCCATCAACCCCACCAATCCTGAATATCGCGCGGCCCTAGAGCTAGGCTGCCCCATCTTTCACCGCTCTGACGTGCTCGCCCGACTGATGCAAGACTATCGCAGCATCGCGGTCGCAGGCACCCACGGCAAAACCACAACCAGCAGCATGTTGGGCTATTTGTTGCTCCAAGCTGGGTTAGACCCCACCATTGTGGTCGGTGGGGAAGTCAATGCTTGGAACGGCAACGCTTACGTGGGCAATGGCCCCTATCTGGTAGCCGAAGCCGATGAGTCTGACGGTTCCTTGGTCAAACTGGCGGCCGAAATCGGTGTGATTACCAACATCGAACTCGATCATCCCGATCACTACAGCAATCTGGATGAAGTCGTCAAAATCTTCAAAACCTTTACTGAACGCTGCAAAATCTTAGTCGCCTGCCTCGACTGCACCACCGTTAGCCGCGACTTAAAGCCGACTATTTCCTATAGTCTTGACCCCGCCATGGGGGCCGATTATTCGGTGGAAAACCCCGTTTACAAAGCGGGTGAAACTACTGCGACCGTTTTAGAACGGGGCAAACCCTTGGGGCAACTGACGCTCAAACTGCTGGGCAAGCACAATCTCAGCAATGCGCTAGCAGTTGTGGCGATCGGGCGGTTGTTGGGGTTAGAGTTTAGTCAGATCGCTTCAATTCTGGTCTCCTTTGAGGGGGCACGTCGTCGATTTGAGCGCCGGGGTGAATATAACGGCATTTTGGTGGTAGATGACTACGCCCACCACCCCAGCGAAATTCAAGTCACGCTAGCGGCCGCTCGAATTCAAGCCGATGCCGCTGGCAAGCAAGGGCGACTGGTGGCTGTATTTCAACCCCATCGCTACAGCCGCACTCAAGCCTTTTTGTCGGAGTTTGCGACATCCTTTGGCGAAGCCGACCTCGTCATCACTACGGATATCTATGGTGCCAGCGAAGCCAATGCGGGCGATATGAATGGCCCGAAGGTCGCCGATGCGATCGCCTCACACCATCCCCACGTGGTTTATCAACCCACCTTGCCTGACGTGATGGACTATCTCAAAGCAACCCTGGTACCAGGCGACCTCGTGCTGTTTTTGGGTGCAGGCAACCTCAACCGTATTATCCCAGATCTGCTCAGCTACTACCAGTCGGTCGAAGACGCGCGCGCAGCCCTCTAGGATGACGGGTTCTATCGAGAATTCTGATCAAACTGTCAGGGTGACGGTTTGAATATGGGTACTATTGGACATTCTGAACAGCGAAAGCTGGTTTTAATGAATCCAAGCTGGTTTTAATGAATCCATACGCTACTGGCTATTGGCTGAGCGACCGTTCACGTCTCCCTGTCGGCCATGGCTTTTGCCTAGCAGGCGATCGCCCCTGTATCCATAACGAGCTTCCATAACGAGCCGCTTCCCGCGATAGTAGCACTGCACATAGAGGATATTTGCCCATGACCCTTTCCCAAGAGCGACCCCCTATCACCGCATCCGAGCGTCAATCCCTCGCCCATGCTGTTTCCACTGCACCGGGGAGCGCTCCCTTGGGAGCAGAGCGGTCGCCCATTGCCCTGCCGCACTGTCACGATGGCATCAAGCGCAATGCGGTCTTGGCTCCATTCACCACCTATCGGGTTGGCGGCCCAGCCGAGTTTTTTGTCGCGCCGCGCACCTTAGATGCGCTCTATGCCAGCGTCGACTGGGCCACCGATGAAGGCTTACCGATGACGCTGTTGGGGGCCGGCAGCAACCTGCTGATTAGCGATCGCGGCCTGCCGGGGTTGGTGATTTGCACGCGCTATCTGCGCGGCAGCGAGTTTGATCCAGACACCGCTCAAGTCACGGCGATCGCGGGTGAACCGATTGTGCGCCTAGCCTGGCAGGCTGCCGAACGCGGCTGGAGCGGTCTGGAGTGGGCGGTGGGTATTCCGGGCACGGTGGGGGGCGCAGTAGTGATGAATGCAGGGGCCCATCAGGGCTGCGCCGCCGATTCTTTAGCGAGCGCCCAAGTGCTGAACCGAGATGGCACCACGACATGCTTACTCAATGGCGATCTGGGCTATCGCTACCGCACGTCCAACCTCCAGGGAAGCGATCGCTGGGTCACCCAAGCGACCTTCCAACTGCAACCGGGCTGCGATCCGGCCGAGGTCTTGACCAAAACCCGCGCCTACCTAGACTATCGGCACACCACCCAGCCCTATCACCTGCCGAGCTGTGGCAGCGTCTTCCGCAACCCCAACCCCCAAAAGGCGGGTCAGTTGATTGAGCAACTGGGGCTCAAGGGCTACCAAATTGGCGGCGCGCAAATCTCGACCCAGCACGCCAACTTTATTGTCAACGTGGATGGGGCAACCGCCAGCGATATCATCAGCTTGATTCGGTATGCCCAAGAGCAGGTCTATGCCCGCTGGGGTGTCGCCCTCGAACCCGAAGTCAAAATGATGGGACAGTTTTAAGGCCGCCGTAAATTCAAGGCTGTCGCAAGTTTAAGGCTGTCGCAAGTTTAAGGCTGTCGCAAATCCAAGGCTGCTAGCAGGTCTGCCAGAAAGTTTGCCAGAAAAATAAGCGATGCACCGTAGATTCCCTCCAACCCAGAGGGCTCGTGGATGGCACAGGGCAATGGATGGGCATGCTAAGAGTGACCGGGCATTGGCTGGCCCGACGGGCCTGACGGTCGGTTCGTTTCACGAACGTTATTATGGGGTATAACTTGTTAGGGAAGCGCCAATAGTTTCAGCATCTCCTTCGATCGTGCGCTCTCCTTAATATCAGCCGTTCTCAGCCCCATCCATCGGGTCAAACTTGATGCGATGAGGCGGCTACTCAGTTCACCAAACTAGAATTCACAGCAGGAAATTATGTCAAAAGGACAAGGATTTGGCGGTTTCGGTCTAGGCAAGATGAAGGAATTGACCGAAGCCCTTAAGAAAGCTCAGCAGGTTCAAGAAGGTGCCAAGAAGCTGCAAGAAGAGCTGGAAGCAATGGAAATTCCCGGCGAAGCGGGCGGTGGACTAGTGAAGGTGTGGCTCAGCGGCAACCAAGAACCTCGCCGGGTGGAAATTTCTGCGGATGTGTTGAGCGAAGGCCCCGAAGTGCTTTCGGATATCGTCTTGGCGGCAATCAAAGACGCCTACAACAAATCGACTGCGACCATGCGCGAACGGATGGAAGAGTTGACGGGTGGCTTGAATCTACCCGGCATGTAAGCCCATACCGAGTGCTCTGTCACATCTAAATTTATAGGTTGGGTTAGCGACAGCATAACCCAACAAAACCCCTAAGTTTGTTGGGTTTTACTTCGTTCTACCCAACCTACACATCAATACGGTTGGTAGTAACGAGCAAGCAAAAGCATAGAGGAGAGGGCGATCGCCCTCTCCTCTATGCTTTTGGGGGTGGTTTTAACTGAGAATCGGCAGCCCTAATTGGGCGACAGCAGCCCGGCCGAGTCGTAAAGGCGACGCAAAATCGCCATCAGCTTCACCCCATACTGGAGGTCGGCCGCCCACCGCCCCGAAAGCTGCCCAACCAAGGGAGCGATGCCACGGGTCACAAACCGAAATCGGGGATCCACCAGCTCTTGCACCAGGGGCTCGGTGCTGGCATAGGCCTTGAGGTGCTGGATTTGCGCTCTGACGCCAATGCGCGCACTGGGGAATGAGGCTCCGCCAACGCCGCCGCCCACAGCCCCTAGCCCAGCAAAGTTATTTTGCTCGGGGCGCACATCTCCGCCAAACCGCAGAAAATTGGTTTCTAGACACATTTGGGCAAACGCGATGTCGTAGCTGATGCCCTCGATGGCCGCTTCTTCACGGTAGAGCTTGGGCAGCTCCGAAAAACGGGTGAGCCCCTGCTCGTTATTGCTTTTCAAAAACATCACAAGCTGCATTTCGGTGGTGTTGCCGTGACTAGCAATCTTATCGAATTGCCCAGGGCAGATCGCGAGTACGGTTCTCAAGATGACGGTGCGGTTGACGTTATCCCAACTGACCGCAATATTGTATTCGCGCAGGTCAACGGCCCGAATGTAGACGACATTGCCGTAGGTGACGCGGGTGAGGGCAGGCCCCTTCGACAAATCAACCCCCAACCCATCCACCAGGTCAATGGGCACATAGGCGTTGTTGTTGACCAAAATTCCTTTTTCGCCATAAACGCCGCCATTCAGGTTAATGGTAATCAGCGGATAGGTGGGGTCTGGCTCCGGTGAAGTCGAGCCATCGATTGCGCGGCTCCAAGCGGCTAAGCCATCGGCTAGACCGAGGGCAAAGTCACGCCGACGGCTTTGCAGCAGGTTGCGATCGTCGGGGCTGCTTAGGTAGGCGACTTCCATCAGCAGCGACGGGCCCAGCACTTGGCGACAAAAAACGAGGCTGCCCGTGCCCGATTGGGTGTCGGGTTTGGCACCACGGCTGGGCAATTGGGGAACGCGGCGCAGCAGGGCCAGCAGCATCAGCTCAGCGTGGGCTTTGCGCTGGTCGTTGAGCCCCACATAATACACCGTTGCGCCCCGCGCTCTGGGGTTACTAAATGAGCTGGCGTGGATTTCGATGGCAATGTCGCCTTGACGGTAGCGGGCGTTGATCCAATCCACCGTGCCTTGGAGGCTAAGGTCATCGGGCACGGCCAAGACTTCAAAGTTGCGCGACCTTAGCTCTGGCACGATCAGATCTCGCAGCAGGATCATCTCTTGGGCTTCGATGACGTTACCGGCAATGCTGCCAGGATCGCGCACACCATTTTCAAAGCCGCCATGGCCTGCCGAAATAATAATTCGTCCCATATATCCTCAAGCTGTGTTACTCGAACGTCTCAGTTCCCAGTGTTGCATCAGGTTCAGGGGCTGGAGGGGAAATGAGTGTTGCCAATGAATGATAGCGCTAACCGCGATAGACGCTGACGTGGATTGGAAAAATTTGTGGGAGGGTGGTTCGGCTGCGCTCACCAAACAGCGGGAGGGAGGGAGAGCTAGATCTTGCGTTACGGATGTTTCAGTACGCTAGATCTCGCGTCACAATATGAATTAAGGTCAATATGAATTTCGATACGAATTACAGGCACTGAGGACACGGAGGGCACGGAGGCTGATGAGCGTTCCTCGTTTACATCCCGATACGATTGATGCGGTGAAGCAGCGCGCTGACATCGTGGATGTGGTGTCTGAACATGTGCTGTTGCGTAAGCAGGGCAAGGACTTTACGGGACTGTGTCCGTTTCACGATGACAAGTCGCCTAGTTTTACCGTCAGCCCAAGTAAGCAGTTTTACTATTGCTTTAGCTGTGGGGCGGGGGGGAATGCGATCAAGTTTTTGATGGAGCTGAATAAGCGTCCGTTTGCGGAGGTGGTGCTAGACCTAGCTCGACGCTATCAGGTGACGGTGCGCACGTTGGAACCTGAGCAGCGCCAAGAGCTACAGCGGCAGATTTCTCTGCGGGAGCAGCTTTACGAGATTTTGGCGATCGCCTCTAAGTTTTATGAACACGCGCTGCGTCAGCCGGAGGGCGATCGCGCCCTGACCTATTTGCAGACCACTCGCCAGCTTACCGATGAGACGATCCATCTGTTTCAGATGGGCTATTCTCCGGCCGGGTGGCAGACGCTCTATGGCTATCTGATTGAGCAAAAGCGGTTTCCAGTCGAGCTGGTCGAAAAGGCGGGGCTGATTGTGCCACGTCAGGGCGGCAGCGGCTATTACGATCGATTTCGCGATCGCCTGATGATCCCGATCCATGATTTGCAGGGACGGGTGATTGGCTTTGGCGGGCGCAGCTTGGGCGATGAACAGCCCAAATATCTCAACTCGCCTGAAACCGAGCTGTTTGATAAGGGGCGGACGCTGTTTGCCCTAGATAAGGCCAGAGCGGCGATCGCCAAACAGGATCGGGCCGTAGTGGTGGAGGGCTATTTCGACGCGATCGCCCTCCATGCAGCGGGGATCACCAATGTGGTCGCCTCCTTGGGCACGGCCCTGAGCCTGGGGCAGGTCAAGCAGATTTTGCGCTA
>DATNOW010000143.1:0-5218 GCA_036703515.1 Chroococcidiopsis sp. | reverse complement strand
AAAAACAGGATGCGGTCGGCGACTTCCCGCGCAAACCCCATCTCATGGGTGACGATCGCCATCGTCATACCGCTTTCGGCTAGATTTTTCATTACGTCTAGCACTTCCTTGACCATTTCGGGGTCTAGGGCCGAGGTCGGTTCATCAAACAGCATCACCTCGGGTTCCATGGCCAGCGCTCGGGCGATCGCCACCCGCTGCTTTTGCCCTCCCGACAGCCGCGACGGGTAGACATTGGCCTTTTCCACCAAGCCCACCTTGGCCAATAGCTCCAACCCTTTATTTTCGGCATCCTTAGCGCTCATCCCCTTCACCTTCATCGGCGCATAGGTGACGTTTTGCAGCACCGTCATATTGGGGAACAGGTTAAAGTGCTGGAACACCATGCCCACATTTTGGCGAACCTTCAAAATATTGCATTTGGGGTTCGTGATATCGACATCGTTGATGTAAACCCGACCCCGAGTCGGCACCTCTAGCAGGTTCATGCAGCGCAGAAAGGTTGACTTACCCGACCCCGACGGGCCGATAATCGCCACGACCTCGCCTTGGCGAATTTCCGTTGAGATGTCTTTGAGCACATCCAACCGACCAAACGATTTGCACAAAAATTCAGTCCTAATCACTGACGCGCATCCTCCTTTCTAGGTTTCGGGCGGCGATGGTTAATCCGGTAATCATGATGTAGTAGATCGCGGCCGCAAACAGCAGCGGCTCAAAGTAGAGATAGGTATTGGCCCCGACCGTCTGGGCGCGTCGCAAGATATCCAACGCCCCAATCGCGGACACCAACGACGAATCCTTGAGGAGGGCAATACTTTCATTCACCATAGCGGGCAAGATGCTCTTAAACGCCTGGGGCAAAATGATATCGAGCATCATCGGGCGATAGCTGACCCCCAAGGATGCCGCGGCCTCGGCCTGCCCCCGATCGACCGACAAAATGCCGCCGCGAATGGTCTCTGAAATGTAGGCGGCTGAGTTTAAGCCAAAGGTAATCACCCCCGCTTGCAGGGCCGTAATGTTGTAGCCCGTCAACTGCGGGATGGCGTAGTAGATCAGCGTCAGGCTAACCAGCAGCGGCGTGCCTCGAAAAATAGACGTATAGATTTCTGAAAACACCCGTAACGGCTGAAATTTCGAAATCTTAAACAGCGACAGGATAGTGCCCCAAATAAAGCCCACCACGGCCGACAGCAAGACAAACTGGAGGGTCACCAGAATGCCATTCAAAATAAAAGGAATACGGTTTTCTTCCGTTAATACACCAAAATTTAGCTGAAATTCTGCAACAAAAAATAGTGGCGTCAGGTCTAGCCCATATAGATTCATACCGGTTCTGCATCCAAAGTCGATATCACACCCTTGAGGGGCTGGTGAAAAAGCATCCAACGCGCTGCTTGCCCCCTGCGATCGCCCTATCCCCAGCTCGCTCAACGAGGGCGATCGCAGACGCGCCACAGGGGCCAAGGCAGAACTAGCCGTCGGGCTTCGGATGTAGAGTGTACAGGACTTTATCTGAGGAAAGGGTGTCTGTGATACGAAATGCAAAACATCCACCGCGCAGGCGGCGGACACCCCCTGGTTATGACTCCAGCATTTGCAAGCGGTAGAGGCTGGCATAGAGCCCGCCTTGGGCCAGCAGGTCTTCGTGGCTGCCCGATTCCACCAGTTGACCTTGCTTGAGTACCAAAATCCGATCGACGTTGCGGATGGTCGAAAGGCGGTGGGCGATGATGATTGCGGTGCGCCCCACCAAGAGCCGCTCTAGGGCGTCTTGAATCATGGCTTCGGTGCCCACGTCGAGATTGGCTGTAGCCTCGTCGAGCACCAAAATCGGCGGGTTGCGGATGGCGGCACGGGCAAAGGCCAACAGTTGCTTTTGCCCACCGGAGAGGTTGGTGCCCCGCTGCCGCAGTTGGGTGTCGTAGCCCTGGGGCAGTTGCTCGATAAAGCGGGCGACGTTGGTTTGCTCAGCGGCCGCTTGAATTTGCTCAAACGTGTAGGTTTCGCCCAGGGAAATGTTGCTCTTAACATCACCCGCAAACAAAAAGCCGTCTTGTAAGATTACGGCCATGCGTCGGCGCAGCTCCGATTGCGGCAGATCGCGGACGTCTTCGCCATCCAGCAAGATCCGCCCTTGGCTGACTTCATAGAGGCGGCAGAGCAACCGAATGATCGAGCTTTTACCCGCCCCGGTGGGGCCCACGAGGGCGACTTTTTCGCCGGGGCGGATGGTGAAGTCGAGGTCTCGCAGCACAAATTCGTCGGCCTTGTAGCCAAACCAAACTTTCTCGAACCGGATTTCGCCCGGGACGGGGATGGCTGCAGCGCTGGCATCTGTGACGGAATCGGCACGGGAATCGACAGAAGAATCGGTAGTGGAAGGGGACGGGAATGATGCGATCGCCCGCTCATCCCCAGTCTCGTTCCCAGGCCTGTCCCCAGGCTGATCCAGAGTTGCAGCACCCGGCGAGAACTTCTGCGAAACCCCCTGCGCAACTTTCTCGGGATCGCGGATTTCGATCGGCTCATTGAGGATATCGCTGACCCGCTCTAAAGCCGTAAAGCCCGCTTGAATGGCGGTAAACTTTTCGGCAAACTGACGCAGGGGATCAAACAACCGCTGGGCAAACAAAATAAAGGAGGCGAGAATACCAAACTCTAGGCGATCGCCCAATACCAGCAGCCCGCCCAGCCATAAGACGCCGCCAATCGCCACCAGGGCGACCCACTCCAGCGTGGCTGACACCGCCGAGTCAAAAAAGATCGTGCGATCGACCTGCTCGACATAGCGCTGGTTAATTTTGCGAAACAGCTGCGAGTTAAACGGTTCGCGCCGAAAGAGCTGCACCACGTTGATGCCCACAATATTCTCTTGCAGGTTAGAGTTGAGCGCCGATAGCTCTTCGCGGGCGCGATAGTTGGCGGTGCGATATTGCGACTGAAAGTAGACGACTAGGGCTGTAATCGGCACCAGCATTGCCACCAGCAAGCTGGCCAACTGCCATTGCAGTGTCATCATAATCACCGTGATCACCACCATCGACAGCAGATCGCTGAGGATGCCGATCGCCCCCGTCGAAAACACATCCCCCAGCGCATCAACATCACTGGTCAAGCGGGTAATCAAGCGCCCCACCGGAGTGCGGTCAAAAAAGCGGGAGGCCAAGGAAGTGACGTGATGAAACAGGTCTTCGCGGATATCTGCGGTAATGTTTTGCCCCACCTTTTGAATCAGGTAGCTCTGGGTGCCGTTGAGCACCAGTTGGGCCGTGATCGTCACCGCCAGCAGCAGCACCAGCAGGTGTAAACCGCTAGAGAGCGATCGCCCTTGGAGGAAACCCATCGTCGTTTCACCCCGCAGTAGCGACACCGTTTGCCCCACCAAAATCGGCTGGATCGACCCCGACAGCGCCAGTGGGATCAGCAAAACGGTGGAAACAATCAACAGCCGCTTGTTTCGCAAGGCGTAGGGCAGCAGCAAGTTGAGCAAACGCCAGTCAGTGGTGCGGGGTTGGCGAGGCGATCGCAATTCATCTGGCGACGATGCACTAGTCATTGGGAGAATGTGACTTGAGTAACAAAAAATTAGCTACTTCACTCTAGCGTGACACGGCCAGATCGGTAGCGACCAGATCAGCAGTGGCCAGATCGGTAGCGCACCCTTCGAGTCGGTCATGAGAGTACAGAAAGAAAGCCGCTCAGAGGGAAAAATCAGCGGCGATCGCCTGCCGCCATCCGGATGCCGCTGTCAGCCGACCGGGGGCAGGAGCACGACTTAACGCCGCTTTCACTTCGTCTGCCGACATCCCTGGGCGAATCTCGGGACGATAGAGGATCGCAATCACCGCCTGATCCAGCTCGGTATAGTCGGTGGTGCTTGTCCAGCCTTGGTAGAAAATGCTGTCGCGATAGCGTTCTGAATCGTTCATCAACCCCAGAGACTGGGTTAACTCTTCACGCAACAGGTGCGATCGCTCCTTTTGGCTTACCCCTGTCGTCGAAATCAGGATTTTGGCCCGGTCGATCACATCCTTGTCCCACCACGTCCAAAAGAAGCCCAAATTACCGGGTTCGTAGTTTGTTCCCTGCTGGGCAAATTCAGCCTCGGGCAAAAAGGCAATTTCTAAGTTGGGGTCTTGATCGGATATCTCTAGGGTCACGGCCCCATTGATCAGCGTATTCAGTTCCCGGATGACGCGATCGAGGGTAGCCAGATCGGCCGCCGTCGGCGTGCCGCTAACGGTAATCCGAATTGGCCCAGCCCACTTCTTGACCGTCGGGCTGGTTTCCCCAAATTCTGAGCCCATCGCAATTTCTAAAAAATAGTCGATGGCCTGATCCCGATCGGCAAAGCCCAGGGCAGAGGGGGCTTCGGGTACTGTCGGTGGTGATGCCGACGGCAGCACAGGAGGTCTGTCGGGTAATCGTGAGGATGGACGTGGAGACAACTGGCTTAAAAACGCTGGAGCAACCAGTTGAGCGATGCGCCAGGGCAACTGCACGGGGCCACGCTGGCTGCTCTCTAGCCCAGAGCCAGAGAGAGATGACGCATTTTGCGGGTCGTTTTTCTGGTCATCGAGGGTGATCAGGTCTTGGCGCACCCAGCCCAACCGCTCGCCATCGGCCAAGCGAATGCGATACCAAACATAGCCATTGCGGGTGACTTCACGCAGCACCTCGACGCGATCGCCCACCGCGGCCCGCTCCCTTACCCGCGCATCAAGGGAAGGGAAAACGCGAATGTTGATCCAGGCGTCAGACTGGGCGGCCGATAGGGTGCCTGAGCGGGCATCGGCGGGCAGCGCCAAGCTCAAGGCCCAGAGCCCGACCACGCTGGCAACGCCCAGCCTTTGCAGACCGGAATTACCTAAACGCCAGCGATCGCCTACCGCCCACTTACTCACCCATTCACTCACTTAGTAGAACATACGTACTAATTTATCACAGTTCGCCCATTTCGCGCAGGGAGCGGCCAGGCGATCGCTAGCAAAACTGCACCTGCATTCCCTCGGGCATATCGAGGGTGTCGCCCAGTTGGGTGCCATCGTGGTAAGCCGCCAGCAGCACCTCACTGGTCTTGCCCCAGGCGATCGCCCCCGTCCAGTCGATGCCGATCGCGCCAAAGTCGCGCTGGTGCTGCTCAGCTTCTTTAAACGAGCGCTCAAAAGCCGTCTGCACCGACAGCCCATCGGTAACGCGCACCACAATCCGG
>DATNOW010000142.1:0-5997 GCA_036703515.1 Chroococcidiopsis sp. | reverse complement strand
AGTGAAGAGCAGAAACAAGAGAATCGTGAGAAAAGTCGTCGGCGTGTGCGCTGTGAGAATGCGTTTGCGGGAGTGAAACGCTATAGGATTGTGAGCGATGTTTACAGAAATCGTGTGACCGATTTTGATGACCGTTCGATGTTGACCGCAACGGGGTTATGGAACTTCTATTTGATGGCTGCTTAACTCAAATGAACGGGACAAGGGCAGATTATTTCCCTTAAAAATTCTTATTCCGCAACAAATCTAAGGGTTACACCCCACTAATCCATCTTACCAACTTTGAGATGGGGCGATCATGGGTTGGGAAAACTGAGGAGCGCTTGTAGGGCAAGCGGGACTATAGATTTGTAATAATCAGAGGAAATCATGGAACTTCTACCCCTTGATAAACTTGGAGCCAGAGAAATCACCCCTGGAACAACTCAATTCGGTGTCTTTTTCCCCTGGGTCTCCGCCCCCAACGGCAACCGAGCATTTGTTAAAGTCATCCACGAAAAAGACCAATTTCTCCAAGCCATTCAGCCCCTGAGTTTTGAACTCACCCACTCCGTCGATCCCACCTACGGCGACTACTGGTCTACTCAAGTCAACATCCCATCCCAAACCCCTCCTCCCAACTCCTCCTGGGGGCAACCCGGCACCTACATCTACCGCTACGAAATCCACAACCCCACCGTCGGCATTCTCGAATGGATCGTAGACCTCTTTGCCCGCGAATTCTAGGTTGGCAAACTTTCCGCCTTCACCCTCGGTTTCCAAGATCACCCCTGGAGCACCAACGAAGCCACCTAGAAAACCCCCGCTCTAAACGACCTGATTTTTTACGAACTGCAACTCGAAGAATTCGGCGAAAACCTTGAGGGGGCGAGCGCAATTGGGAAGATGAGCGGAGGGCAAGGGGGCGAGCCGAGCGCGAGCGGGTTGGGAAACCTGAGGAGCGAGCGTTTTAGGAGAAGAAGGGGGCGAGCGCGGTATAGGAAACCTGCGATCGCTATAATTTGGGAAGGACACATAGCCTATTCGTCTTATGAGAAGCCAGCCATTCAAGCTTACCTACGAAATCGATCTACAGCCTGGTGAACGACTAGCTCTACCGCCTGAATTAACTGGCAGCCTTGGAGCAGGACGCTGGCTGGTGACAATTCAACCTGTCTCTCCCCTGCCAATACCTCTACCAGCGCGTAATCATGACGCTTTTCTGAATAGCTACGCTCCCGAAGACGAAGGACTGTATGACGATTACACCCGGTGATATTTGGGTTGCTGAAATCCCATTTACTGACGGTAGTGCTTCCAAAAAACGTCCAGTGCTGATTTTGTGGTTGGATACTCAAGATGTAATCGTCGCTGCTATAACCTCTGCCTCTCCAAGATCAGTCACTGATATAACCCTGCAAGATTGGCAACAAAGCGGTTTACGAGTCGCCTCAGTCGTCCGACTTGCTCGATTAGATTGTTTGGAACAATCCCTGTTGATTGCTCGTATTGGTCATATTTCTCAAGTAGATGCCCAACAGGTAATGGATGTCTGGAGTTCTGATGTTAAGCCCAAGTTTTAGTGCGATCCTGGGGCAAAGGATAACGCGGGCGCTCAGGGGTGGAAAAACTGAGGGGCGATCGCGTTCGATGAAATAGAAGAGAGGGCGATCGCTTCACCCGTAGATCGGCTTGAAGCATAAAACCCAACACTTGCAAGGATTACCCCCCACTCATCCATCTTGCCGACTTTGAGAAGAGGCGATCGTGGGTTGGGAAAACTGAGGGCAATCGCTTAGTGGAAAGGGCGATCGCAATTGGGGAAAGGAGAGAGGCGATCGGAGGGCAAACGGGCGATGCAAACGATCGGGGTTGGGAAAACTGTGGAGCGATCGGACTGTAGATTAGTTTGTATCAGAGGCCATCATGGAACTTCTACCCCTTGATAAACTTGGAGCCAGAGAAATCACCCCTGGAACAATTCAATTCGGTGTCTTTTTCCCTTGGGTCTCCGCAACCAATGGCAACCGAGTATTTGTTAAAGTCATCCATGAGCAAGACCAATTTCTCCGAGCTATTCAGCCCATCAGCTTTGAACTCACCCAGTCCACAGATCCCACCTACGGCGACTACTGGTCTATCCAAGTCAACATCCCATCCCAAACCCCTCCTCCCAACTCCTCCTGGGGGCAACCCGGCACCTACATCTACCGCTACGAAATCCACAACCCCAACGTTGGTATCCTCGACTGGATCGTATACCCCTTTGCCCGCGAATTCGGCGTTGGCAAACTTTCCGCCTTCACCCTCGGTTTCCAAGACCACCCCTGGAGTGCAAACGAAGCCACCTAGAAAACCCCTGTCTTAAACGACCTAATATTTTACGAACTGCAACTCGAAGAATTTGGTGAAAACCTTGAGGGTGCCATCGAACGGTTGCCCTACCTCGCCGATCTCGGCGTCAATTGCCTAGAAATCATGCCCATTTCCAACGTCGCCCTCACCGTCGATTGGGGCTACTTACCGATCGGCTGTTTCGGCGTCGATGAACGCTTTGGCAATCGGCGGAACTTTCAACAATTTGTAGACATCTCCCATCAACCGAAATTGCCCTGCGGATTCCCAGCAACTACGGACAAGTCTGGCGCTTGGACATAATCTAACAAAATTGCAAGTATGTCCCCCTACACCACTAACCTCGAACACCTCTATGCTGAGCTATACCGCCTCGATCGACTCATCGAACAGGCAGTCCAGCAATTTCGGGCAGCGCGCCAGCAAAATAACCCCGTTGAATTTCAAGAGCTATATATCTCCGATGACGAGATCGATCGCTCAATGTCTGAGGGAAATGAACACCTGAAGCAAACCTGGGCTGAAGCTCAAACTAAAGACAGAGAGCTTCACGCAGAAATCCAGCAGCGAGTCGCTGAAACGCAATCGACGGGTGTCACCTTGCGGTTGCCATACCTACAAAACGTATTTGACTTGAGCCTGTTTGAAACTGACCTGCTGCTATTGGCGATCGCCCCAGAAATTGACCTACGCTATCAGCGGCTCTATGCCTACCTGCAAGATGATGTCACCCGCAAACGTCCCTCCATTGAATTAGCACTCCGCCTCTTCTGCTGTTCCCTAGCCGAACGGGTCAACGCCCGAGCAGCCTTTCTCCCAGACTCTCCCTTGCTCAAACATCATCTGCTTTTACTCCACGAAGACCCCAGCGATCGCCCATCCCCCCTCCTCAGCCATTCCCTCAAACTCGACGATCGCATTGCCGAGTTTTTGTTAGGCAGCGATCGTCTTGATGCTCGACTCTACACCCCCAGACCGTTCGCCCAGCAAGTCATCGCCAAGCAAACCCTCAACGATCTGCTCCTGCCCGACACTGTTCAGACTGCCCTCCAGCACCTCACCACCCTCGATACGACCCACACATCCTGCTTCTGTCTGCTTCACGGTGCTGCTGGAGTTGGCAAACAAACCTGTGCCCAGGCGATCGCCAGAGCCAAAAAGCGGCCGCTCCTGGTCGTGGACTTGCCCGCTCTACTCAAAGCAGAGCACCCCTTCCAGACCCTACTCACCCTGGCCTTTCGGGAAGCCCCACTCTACCGCAGCCTGATCTATCTCAACGGCTGGCACGACCTGTTAGCCGATGCCGCCCACCCCACTACCATCCGTCAGGTTGAGTCCGAAATTGAGCAATTTAAGGGGCTTGTCTTTGCTGCCAGTCAAACACTCTGGCAATCTGCCTCCTACCGTTATCAATTCATCCAAATCGAGCTGCCTTTACCCAACGAGCGGTCGCGTCAGCACCTCTGGCAACGCCTCCTCAGCCAAAAAGTCACCGACTCTGACCTGAACCTTGATTATCTCGCCAGTGCGTTTCGCCTTACCCCTGGGCAAATTCAACAGGCGATCGCTCATGCCGAAACCTACGCCCATCTGCAACAGGGAACTCCCTATTGCCTTCAGCAAGCAGATCTTCTCGCTGGCTGCCGTGCAGAATCGAGCCAAAACCTGGCTACCCTGGCCCAAAAAGTCACTCCCCGGCGATCGTGGGAAGATCTCATTTCTGACCCTTGACACAATGTAATTGACAATCCCTAAACCGATGCAGTAATTCACTTTTTAGCAGGTAGCGCTGCCACCATAGATTGCACGGTATCGATCTGCTTTTGTACTTGTTCTGCACTCTGATGATTCATCCGGCTTTCCAGCACCAGCGGCGTGTGGGCGGGAAACAGTGGGATATAAGGTATCCACCAGGTGCGATCGCCGATCGTCGAATGGGTATCCCGATAGCCATCGTTATCTGAAATGTGTATTTCTAATATCCGGTCGTGGGCCGTTTGCAGGATCTGCAATTTCTCTGAAATCGTTGGAGTTCTCCAAATGTTGAGGTGCGCCATATCTACAACGAGAGCAATATCGGGCATATCCTCTAGGAATTGCGCAACCTGGGTCTCATTTTGGAGAAGGTACTGCTGGGCTTCTTCCGATGGAGTTGGATACATCGTTTCCACCCCAAACTGAATGCCGCGATCGCGACACAACTGCCCCAGTTGTGCAACATTTTTTAGAAAACACGCATAGGCTGCATCAGGACTATTGGATCGAGCATAGCTACCCGCATGAACGGAGTAAGCCCTGATATCCATTGCAACCAACCAGTTGGTCAACCGTTCAAAATAATGGGCATCAAATTTGTGAGCCAGGTTAAACGAACGCTGCCCATCCCAAACAAACGCATGATGGGCGCGGTACTGCATTCCCTGTTGGTGATAGTGCTGCAACACTTCAAGACTATCAGGACTCGGCTTAGGACCAATCGCCAATTCCACTTGACGAACACCGGCTGCCCATAGGGTTGCTAAGGCGTTGCCGGTCGTGACGCCACCGTAGGCCGATAAGCTCACCCACATTTGATTCATGGGTCACCCTCCGCTATGGTCTGACTGTTTACCTCTGTACTAGAGTAGTGAAACTCCACTGTTCGAGGGGTCAATGATAGTAAATATGCAGCACAGCCAAACAGATAACTAATTTCCTGCACCAATACGTCTTGAACAAAAGCAATATTCTGCTGAGACAGCAGTCGCGTAACTTGATCCTCAATATAGTAATCAAGCTGCTGCCGCAAGCTGTAAGAGCGGCTTTCAATAGGGGAGTAAATCCGTTGGGTTAGTACCTCAATTCGCTGGCTTTGTTCACCTATCAAGAGGGTAACTCCATAGCCATATGCAGAATGAGTTCGTTCGTCGTCGTACGCGTCATGATCGACGGTCGTCTCATAATCCCGAATGGCAAGGGGCAAATCCATCTGAGTCAGCTGCCAATGCGCAGGATTTGCATCAACCTCTGGCGGGGGTTGAGTTTGGTTCCAACGTACACGAGATGGAGCTGTCTGCACTTGAGAAATAAACGTTTCTAATTCGGTCGAGTTGAGCAAACACCGGGCATCGACGCCAAGCTGCCTGTGGAGTTGCGCTAATTCCTGCGCTTGCGCTTCTACCAATGATTGTTCCTGCTGGCGCAGGTCTTGAAGCGTTTGTTCTACTGATGCTTGCAGATGACTAAGGGCGCAGGTAAACTGCTCGTAATGTTGCTGTATAAGCGATTCATACTCGCCAAGGAGCGGTTGGAACGGCATCGCGACGAACCTCTGACTTAGATACTAGTTCAAATGTATCATTTTTAAGATTCTGAAGCTTTAAAAAAACTTGGGATAAGCTAAAGTGTCCAAACGATTCGCGATCGCTAACACAGTTCTCCTAACCTACATCAAAGGCCGCGGAAAAATGTTTCTCTAACAACGGATCTACCACGCTCACGCTTACCTCAATGCCCACTTCTTTCAGCTTCAACTTTCAGGAGCGCAGCTTAGCTCACCCCTGCCGTAAATACTGCTGGTATGCCTTCAAGCCTTCATGGCGGCATAGCTCACCTGATATACCAATGTAATATGAAGCTGCACAGAATTGGCTCTGTCAGACAATGGGGCTTAAGCCCTGGGTT
>DATNOW010000141.1:0-6303 GCA_036703515.1 Chroococcidiopsis sp. | reverse complement strand
GCTCCACATGGGGAATCTCTAGCCGCGCCGCAACCTGCTGCGCTAGGGTGGTTTTACCAGATCCGCTCGTGCCAACAATCACAATCCGCATACACAATTCGCCTATACAGTCCGCACAGCCAGACAATTAAGAAAACAAATGGCTGAAATCCTGATTGAGCCTGTGTTAGAATGCGCGCAACCAAAGGAGGGTCACCATGACTGCTTCAGTACAAGAACTGCTAGATACCTTTGATCGTTTAACCAATCCAGAACGATTGGATTTGGTATTAGAGATTCTGAAGCGGACGGTCGAGTTAGAGTTTCCCCCCTTATCCGATGAAGACTTAATCTTCAACGCGGAGAAGGTTTTTCTAGAGTTGGATCGGCAAGAATCTTTGTCCGAATAGTCCAGAATGAGTAATCCTAATCGTGGCGAAGTCTGGTTAGTTGATCTGGGTTATGTGGCAAAAGTCAGACCGTGCTTGGTTATCAGCATACCTGCCCTTAATCAAGACCGTGCATTAGTCACTCTAATCCCACACACAACTAGCTCACGGGGTTCAAGATTTGAAGTGTCAATCAACGCAGCTTTTCTCAGAGCAGGTGTCTTTGACGCTCAAAATCTAATCACAATCCCTCATGCCAAGCTTTTACGGAAATTGGGAGAATTAACGACCGATCAAGTCTCAGAGGTCGAAACGTCGCTCCGACAGTGGTTAGGGCTTTAAGTACGGTGGTCTACAACTACAACAACGCGAAAGCACTTAGGATCGTCGGTTAAATAAAACCGCAAGCTGTAAGGGCGGGTTTAGCCGATGAATTTGCCCTCTCCGACGAGAGCTCGACAAAACCCGCCCCTACCCAGCGTGCCACCTTGTTTAATTTCTACTACTTAGGCACTTACCTAATCACTCAATCACCCAATTACTCAATATTGGCGACTCGAAATCCCATTTGGCATTCGTACTGATCAGGCTGTTCTGCCGTATTTTTTTGCAGCGCTCGTCCACAGCGCAACTGCCCATGATTCCAGCGGGGCTGGCCACTCTGATCGGCCATTAGGCAACTCTGGCAAACATCATGCGGGGCAAGTAGCTGGTTTTCCATCAAAATCACTAGCATACAGACCTCCGACCTTGCGAATGCGGTATCTTAACCGCTCCACTGCATCCATTTTATACCTGTGGTTGAGGCGATCGCCTACCAATGCTACATAGTGTAATGGCTGGGGCTAGGTGGGGCCGTATCCGCAGTATCAATCTGGATGCTTCGCGGCAAAGTACCCGGTGACGACAAAAAACCATCAAGTCTAGACATTTCTAGACACATTTGCGCTGGGGATTTTAGGTTCAAAGGGTATGATGGTAGATCTGGAAAAAGGGCGCTGCCCAGTTCCGCATTCGTTTCTGACCTTGAACCCGGGGGATTGTTTGTGACTCAAACCAATTTGGATTTTTTGGCAAACACTGATCCAGCCGTAGCGACCATTATTCAGCGTGAGCTGAAACGCCAGCGGGATCATCTTGAATTAATTGCCAGCGAAAACTTTACCTCAGCGGCGGTGATGGCTGCCCAAGGCTCAGTGCTGACAAACAAGTATGCCGAAGGCTTGCCCGGAAAGCGCTATTACGGGGGATGTGAGTTTGTAGACGAAGCGGAGCAATTGGCGATCGATCGCGCTAAGCAACTGTTTGGTGCGGCCCATGCCAATGTGCAGCCGCATTCGGGGGCGCAGGCTAACTTTGCTGTGTTTCTGTCGCTGCTAGAGCCGGGTGACACCTTTATGGGGATGGATCTGTCCCACGGGGGGCATTTGACCCACGGTTCGCCGGTCAACGTATCGGGTAAGTGGTTTAAGCCTTGCCACTATGGCGTTAGCCCTGAAACGGAGCAGATCGACTTTGACCAAGTGCGCGATCTGGCGTTGCAGCATCGTCCTAAGCTCATCGTCTGCGGCTATTCCGCCTATCCCCGCACCATTCACTTTGACAAGTTCCGGGCGATCGCCGATGAGGTTGGTGCCTACCTGATGGCCGACATTGCCCACATTGCTGGGCTCGTGGCCAGCGGTCACCATCCTGACCCAATCCCCTACTGCGATGTGGTCACGACGACCACGCACAAAACCCTGCGCGGCCCTCGCGGTGGGTTGATTTTGACTCGCGATGCGGAGCTGGGCAAAAAATTCGATAAGGCCGTCTTCCCGGGTTCTCAGGGCGGGCCGCTGGAGCACGTGATTGCCGGTAAGGCTGTTGCCTTTGGGGAAGCGCTGAAACCTGAATTTAAAACCTATTCAGGACAGGTGATCAAAAACGCCCAGGCACTCGCGTCGCAGCTTCAGCAGCGGGGCTTTAAGCTAGTCTCGAATGGCACTGACAACCACCTGATTTTGGTCGATCTGCGCTCCATCAGCATGACTGGCAAGCAGGCTGACCAACTGGTTAGCGGTGTCAACATCACGGCCAATAAGAACACCGTGCCGTTTGATCCAGAGTCGCCCTTTGTCACCAGCGGGTTGCGCCTGGGTTCTCCGGCGATGACCACCCGGGGGATGGGTTTGGTTGAGTTTACCGAAATCGCCAATATCATTGCCGATCGCCTGCTCAACCCCAGCGATGAAGCCGTTGCGGCCGATTGTTTAGCGCGGGTGGCGGCGTTGTGCGATCGCTTCCCCCTCTACCCCCATCTCAGCATCCCGGTGCCGGCCTTGGTCTAGGCTTGCAGAATTTATAAGCTAGCTAGTGCTCTGTCAAATCTAAATTAGTAGGTTGGGTTAGCGACAGCGTAACCCAACAAACACCTTGGAACTGTTGGGTTTCACTTCGTTCTACCCAACCTACACTTAGCCTAATTTTTAGGCTTGACGCTGCACTAGTTACCGGCTAAAAGTGAGGCGAGTTCTTGCTTTTAGCCGGTAACTTGTTTTTTGATGCTCACGTTTAAGCAATGTCCTAGGCGACCAGTAGCCCGTCGGGCATGATCGTTTCGGCCAAGACGGCCCGCTGTAAATCGACCTCATCGACCACTGCACCGCTGAGGTTGGCGTCACCAAAGTTAGCGCCGGAGAGTTCGGCCCCGCTGAGGTCGGCCCCTTGCAGCAGGGCCCCCGACAAATTGGTGCGCCACAGCAACGCGCCACTCAGATCAGCCCCGCTCAAATCGGCATTGGACAGGTCGGCTCCGCTCAAATCGGCACCCCGCAGTTGCGCTCCGCCGAGGCTGGCCCGCGATAGTTTGGCGTGCCGCAGGTTGGCCCCATCGAGGGTGGCTCCGTTGAGTTGGGCTTGGTGCATGTTGGCTTGTTCAAAACAGGCGCGGACTAAGACGGCCCCGTTAAATAAAGCATTTTCTAGCAGCGCGCCAATCAGGTTGGTGCCGCTGAGGTTTGCGCCGACTAAGACTGCCCGGTTGAGTTTGGCTAGGCAAAGGTTGGCGCGTTGGACGCTGGCCCGGCTGAGGTTGGCGTGGCTGAGGTCGGCTTCAAACCAGTTGATGTGGTTTAGCGAGGCCCGCATCAGCTTGGCATGGCTGAGGTTGCTATGGGCAAAGTGGCGATCGCCCTGGGCGTAGCGGGTGAGAAATTCTGAGCTGTTGAGAGCTGGGGTAGCTGAGCGCGATTGGGCATGAGACGACGCATTCAGAGATGCATTCTGCTGAGAGAGCTTGCCCGTCGGCAACATCGTAAACATGATTAGGATTTCATGGGGACAGCTTTAGCATAGCCAATAGCCTAACTCAACTGCTTCGCTTAAGTAGCTCATCCAGGTGGGTGATTTTGGGGAGTGGTTCGACAGGCTCACCAACCGGAGGGAGGGAGAGGGAGGGAGGGTGAGAGCGGGGTGAGAGGGGGGGATAAGCAAAGAGAGGGATGTCCTTTATGGATGTCCCTCTCTTTGTTGAGCTGTGGGTTGATCTGTGGATTTTTGTGGTTTGGGGGGAGGGCCTTAAAACTCGCGGACAGTCGGCTGGCCGTCAACAATTTCACCGACCAAAACCAGATCGGTGACGCCTGCGAAAATGCCATTTTCTAGGACGCCAGGGATGTTGTTGAGGGTGCGTTCTAGCTCGTCTGGGTGGTCGATGCCGTTGGCAAACTTGACGTCAATCACCAGGTTGCCGTTGTCGGTGACGATGGGGCCGGCTTTTTTGATGCCCATGCGCAGTTCGGGTTTGCCGCCGATGTTGGCGATCGCCCGCATTACCGGTGTAACGGCCATCGGAATCACTTCGACGGGTAGCAAAAAGGTGGTGCCTAGTTTGGTCACCATTTTGGTGCTGTCAACGACGACGATGAACTGCTTGGCCAGGCAATCGACGATTTTTTCTTGGGTGTGGGCTGCGCCGCCGCCTTTGATCAGGTTGCGCTGGGGATCGACTTCATCGGCTCCGTCGATGGCCACATCGATGCGATCGATTTCATCGAGGCTGACCAAGGGGATGCCGTACTGCCGCGCTAGCACGATCGCTTGGAAGGAGGTGGGTACGCCTTTGATGTCTTTGAGGTCGCCTGACTGGATGCGTTCGCCCAAAAACTGGATGGCATAGGCCGTGGTAGATCCCGTTCCTAGCCCCACTATGGAGCCAGATTCGACCCGATCGGCGGCGGCTTTGCCTACCTGCTGTTTCATTACCTTAACGGGATCAACTCCTGCGGTCATGTCTATCTCCTGCGTTCAACTTGTGCATGAATGAGTAACGGAAACATTCCGTAAATACGGCAACGATTGCTATAACGGTATCGTTATCAACGGCGTCCCGGTCTCTAGAATGCCGTAAATTTGCCCATATTCATAGGGCATTTGATCAAAGCACCCTATCGTTCTGTAAGGATACATGAAGGTTAAGTCATGCAAGACGACTGGCTCGATGGGCTAACGCTGCGGCAGTGTGAAGCGCGGTTGCAGGAATCTACCCTAACGCTGGAGGAGCGGGTGCGGCTGTGGGGTCATCATGGGCATCTGTTGTTTGAGCAGGGTGATCATGCAGCGGCGATCGCCAGCTATGAGCAAGCTTTAGCGCTGAAACCTGATGATGCAGACGCTACCTATCAGCGGGCCTTGGCCCTAGATGCGTTAGGGCGCTATCGCGAGGCCCTGGCTGGTTTTGACCGAGCGATCGCACTCCAGCCCAAAGCGGCCCAAATCTGGTGCGATCGGGGGCACGCCCAGATCCGTGGAGCGAGGCAATATAAAGCGGCGATCGCCAGCTACGACCGAGCGATCGCCCTTGATCCTGATCTGGCTGAAGCGTGGAGCGGGCGGGGGTTTGCGCTGGGTCTGCTGGGTAAATTTGACGCGGCGGTTAAAAGCTGTCAGCGGGCCGTTGACCTTGAGCCGGATGCGGCTCGGATTTTGAGCAATATGGGGGCGGTGCTGTCGCTGGCCAAACGCAACACGGAAGCGCTGGGCTATTTTGATCGGGCGATCGCCCTAGAGCCGGAGTTTAACAAGACGTGGAATAATCGCGGCATTGTGTTTGTCAGCCTGCATCGCTATGAAGAGGCCCTGACTAACTTTGAAACATCGTTGACCCTGCCTTCACCGCGCCACGAGTCGTGGTATCCGTTGGCCTGGCTCAATCATGGGCTGGTGCTACAGCGGATGGGGCGACATCGCGAGGCGATCGCCAGCTTTGAGAAGTCGCAATTGCTCAACCCAACTCTATTGCAAACGGCGGTGTTGAAGCTGTTTAGCTTGGTGATGTCGGGGGCGGTTTGGGGCTACGCGACCGGGGCCAGCACCCGTGGGCTGCTGCTGCGCGACCTTGGTACGATTCTCAATAGTTTGAAGTATGTGCTGCTGGCGTTAGTGGTCTTTTTTTGGTTGAGCAATGCGGCCGAGGGACCTTGGGCGGAAGCTGCGAAGCGGGCGATTTCGCTGCTGTTTTCGGCGGGCATTGTGACGCTGATGGTGGTGGAACTGTGGAAACGCAAGTCAACCCTAGGCTTTGTCTGGCGAGTTTATTTCCGCAGTGGTTTTTTGACCTATATCCGGGCGATCGCCATCCTGACGGTGACGTTGATTACCGCAGTGGTCTTGACCTTGGCGGTGCCGCCCTTTATGCGGCTGGGCTGGGCCGATCTGGTGTTTGGGCAATCGGGCAATATTATCTTTCAGCCGCTGCAAATGGCTAAAGATGCGCCGCTGCCCGAGGCAGAGACCCCAGCGACAGATTTGCCGTTGACCAATTCGGGAAGCGGCAGCGCTAATCCTGGCAGCGCTAATCCTGAGGACAGTACTTCCCAGAATCCAGATCCCGCTAGCCCAGATCCCGCTAGCCCAGATCCCGAAAGTCTTCTCAATGGTGGAAGTGGCGATCGCC
>DATNOW010000140.1:0-2227 GCA_036703515.1 Chroococcidiopsis sp. | reverse complement strand
GTTGAGCGCGTGGAAATTGCCGCACAGCAGCAGGCGATCGCCACTTTGCAGGTCGCTATTACCATCGGGAAAGCGAATATACTTGCCCTCGCGCCGAATCGCCTGAATCAACACGCCAAACTTGCGCCGAATGTGCAGTTCCGCCAACGTTTTGCCAACCACCTCGCTGTCATCCGGCACCAGCAGCCACTGACACGACGCATTTTCACCCGGAATCGCCGCCTCACCCTTCGCCAGTTCGCTAAACGCCGCCAGTTCACCCGCCTCACCCACCACCAGCAGGCGATCGCCTTCATTCAGGCTAATGCGCGCATCGGGATAGTCGATTTCTTCGCCTGGCTCCCGTCTGATCGCCATCAAACTCACCCCCGTCAGGCGGCGCAAGTCGGTTTCTTCGATCGTCATGCCGACCAGCGGTGAGCCCGCAGGCAGCGTATACCAGCGGCTGTTCATGTCTTTAGCCGCCACCTGCAAATCGCGCGAAATCTCGTAGGACGGTCGCTGTGGCAGCAGTTCTAGATAGTGAGAAGTCCGCACCTGCTGCATTTCGCGCTGAATAATCGGCATCGGGATACCAATACCCGTGAGCAGATGGGCCGATAGCTCTAGGCTGGCTTCAAACTCGGGCTGTACCACTTCCCGCGCGCCCAGTTGGTAGAGCAAATCAATATCCTTTTCCTTCTCGGCCCGCACCACCACATCGAGTTCGGGCGCTAGCTCCAGCGATCGCTTCAGGCAGAGGCGCGTGCTCATCGGGTCAGGCAGGGCGATCGCCATCCCTTTAGCATGTTCCACGCCAGCGGTTTCCAAGACATGGAGGCTAGCCGCGTTGCCATAGACATAGGGAATATTGGCCTCCCGCAGCTCTTGGATCACCTGTTCCGACTGTTCTACCACAATCACCGGATAGTCGTGACTGCGCAGCATGCGGACAATATTGCCACCCACCTGACCATAGCCGCAGATCACAATGTGGTCGCTGTTGGGCAACTCGTCCGAAAATTCAATCGGCTGATCGGCCCCGTCTAGCCATTGCTTCAGCCAGGGCACCGTTTCCGCCCACAGCAGCAGTCGGGGCACAATCCGCAGCACAAAGGGAGTAAACACCAGCGTCACCGCCGTTGTCCCTAAAATCAGCAGATAAACTTGGCGCGACACTAGCCCCAACGCCTGCCCCTTACTGGCCAAAACAAACGAAAATTCCCCAATCTGGGCCAGCCCTAACCCGGCAATCAGCGCAGTCCGCAGCGGATAGCGGAAGATTCGGACAAGAGGGGCAATGATCAAAAACTTACCGATAAAGGCGATCGCCACCAGCCCCAAAATCAGCTCTAGGTGCGTCCAGATAAACAGGGGATCGATCAACATCCCCACCACAGCAAAAAACAAGCTGGCAAAAATGTCGCGGATTGGTTCCACATAGGTGAGGGTCTGGTCGGCGTATTCCACCTCCGAGATCATCAGACCGGCAATAAAGGCTCCCATCTCAATGGACAGCCCCATATATTCCGTCAGCAGCGCAATGCCCAAGCATAGCGCCACCACCCCCAGCAAAAAGAGCTCACGGCTCTCGGTGCGGGCTAACAGGCGCAGCAGCCTGGGGATCACCCAGATCCCGGCGACTACTGCTCCCCCTGCCAGCAGGGCAGTCTTGAGCAGGGCAATGCCTACGGCGATGCCGATTTCTTCAGAAGGGCGATCGAGGGCCGGTAACACCGCCAGCATCAGCCCCAGAGCCAAATCTTGCACCACCAAAATGCCGAGCATAACGCGCCCGTGGGCGGTTTCGGTCTCGTTGCGCTCCATCAGACACTTCAGCACCACGGCCGTCGAGGAGAGCGACAAGATTGCCCCGAGGAAAATCCCCTGAGTGGGAGACGTGACCCAGCCGATCCCCACCGATACCAGGGCCGTAATCAAAATAGTGGAGAGAATTTGCAGCGTTCCCCCACCTAAGCTGATCGCCTTGACCTTCTTCAATTCTGAGAAGGAAAACACAACCCCAAGGGCAAACAGCAGAAATGCGGCCCCAAACTGAGCCAGCGTTTCCACCTGAATCAGCTCTTTGACCAGCCCCAGACCGGCCGGGCCAACGATTGCGCCACCGACGATATAGCCCAGCAAGACCGGCTGTCGCAATAGCGCTGCGATCAGTCCACCGCCAGCGGCTGCGGCTAAAACAACGACTAAATCAACAATTAATCTAAAATCTTCTTGCACAGAATTT
>DATNOW010000139.1:0-2459 GCA_036703515.1 Chroococcidiopsis sp. | reverse complement strand
ATTCAGTACCCCAATTCATTGCCCAACTCATTCCCATATCTTCATCTGGATGAAGACTATTTGAAGAAACCGGCCCTTGTCTACGGATGCCTAAGTCGCTTCAGATGATCAACGATTAATGTTTAAAGGCAGGCATTGTGCCTCTGGTGGTTGAAATTTTCTATGGCTATGCTCGGTCAATCCTCCTTTCGACGCATCCTGCTATCTCGGGTACTGCTGCTCAGCATCCCGATTTTGCTGCTGGGGGTCGCGGTTACTTTTCGCAAAGCGCGCACAAGCTTGCTCTACACAGCGCGCACGAACTTGATTGAAAGTGCGATCAAAAAAAGTCAAACGATTGAGACGTCGATCCAAGGCGTTCGTTCTGGGCTGGCGATCGCCAGTGAAACCACTGCGCTGCAATCCGATGATCCGGCTCGCCGCTTAGCCTTCCTTAATCAGCTGGTCGAGAATCTGCCCGGCCAGATCAACTGCCTGCGACTGATCGACATTCAGAGTAGCCAAGTTATTACGAGCACCTGCGACACTCCACCAACCCGGATCTTGCAACCGGCCTGGCCAACCCAGCGCAATGCCCGCAGCGTCGATTCTCTACAGCCCTACCGATTAGTAGTGGATGCATCCGGTGATCCCAACCAAATCGACAATCAAAGTCAGCTCAATCTGCTGCTCAGCGTCCCGATCTACGACACAAACAACCGGCTTCGCTATACCCTCAACGCCGATTTTGTCGTCAAGCAGCTTGAAAATGCAGCCCCGTGGTCCTTGCTCGGTTACACCACCGTTGTTGACCAAAATGGTATATTCCTCGCCCATCCCTCGCCGGAATACGTTGGCCGCTCGATTGCCAATGAAGCCGACCAAGGGCGCTTTCGCGATGTTCTAGAAAATGCCCTGCGGGGTGCAAGTGACGTCCGCCACGTCAACTTCAGAGGTGACGGTCAGGAGTGGCTGGTCGGGTTTACGCCGATTCCGATGAGTCTCAGCCCCACCAACAGCCAAACGTGGGTGGTGATGGCGGTCACGCCCCTTGACCATGCCCTCAAGGGGTTGGAGTCGATTACCCAAATCTTGCTGATTTCAACAGCGGGGCTGCTGGCGGCCCACCTGCTGGCGATGCTCTACATCGCCAGAGATCTGTCGCTACCGATTGAGCAGTTGGGGAAATATGCCCACCGTATTCACAAGCGCAGCCCCCTCGAACGCGCCCCCAAAAACTTTCGGATTCGCGAGCTCAACCATTTGTCTGAGGCCTTAGACAATATGGTAAGTCGCCTCGAAGAACGGGCTAAAGAGCTAGAGTCGGCCTGGCAAGAGGCTGAAGCCGCCAACCAGCTCGAGAGCGAATTTTTGGCCAATACCTCCCATGAACTGCGCACCCCGCTGAATGCCATTATCGGCTGCATCCGACTAGTGCGCGATGGCTGCTGCGATACCCGCGAAGAGGAGCTAGAGTTTTTGCAGCAGGCCGATAAGGCCGCCGTTCACCTGCTCAAAATCATCAACGACCTGCTCGACATCCGCCGGATTGAAGAGGAGGGCCTGCCGCTGTGCATGGAGGTGGTCGACCTTTGCCAGATCTTGCAAGAGGTGCTAGATCTGCAGGCCGTTCACATTCAGCAAAAGGGGTTAGAGCTTAACCTCCCCGATCTGTCGAATCCGATCTTGATCCAGGCTGACCCGGCTCGGCTCAAGCAGGTATTACTCAACGTTGTCTACAACGCGGCCAAGTTTACCGACACGGGTGGGATCACCATTGGGACGCGGATTGAGACGGCAGTGGATGCGGGTGAAGCTTCGTCTCTGCTAAATGGCCGGCGTGACACAGCGGAATATCCACCTGGATCGTGGGTGGTGGTCGCGGTGCAAGATACCGGCATCGGCATCGATCCCGATCAGCAGCACAAGCTGTTCCGCCCCTTTGTCATGGTCGATGGTACCACCACTCGTAAGTTTGAGGGCACCGGGCTTGGGCTGGCGATTTCGCGCAACCTTATTGAGATGATGGGGGGCAGCATCACCCTCAGCAGTGAAGGGCTCGATCAGGGAACGACGGTGGAAATTACGCTGCCCATTGTCGATCGCTCTCAGGTGTTGACGGAGCTATCAGTTAATAATTCGGCTAATAATCCGGTGGAATCTTCTTCGGTAGCGGGCGATCGCTCTCCCATTAACTCCTGATGCTCCCCTGATGTTCTCTGATTGACCTGACCTACGGGCTGCAACCTATAGCGTCACCCACTCGCCGCCTTGATTGAGCGATGTCGTCAAGGCACAGAGGATTTGGACGAGGTGCGCCCCCACCCCCCCCGACGACAGCGCAGAGGGCGTGTTATCGCGGACGCATTCCAAAAAGTGATCGCAGACTTGCTGCAACGGTTCGCCGCTCTCAATCGGCAGGGGCTGATAGTGCTGATCGACGGGGATGTAGTAGGCGTCGATGTGCTCGAGTCGGCCCT
>DATNOW010000138.1:0-2851 GCA_036703515.1 Chroococcidiopsis sp. | reverse complement strand
GGTGCGATCGCCCTCGTCGCCTGCTTCACCCGGTGCAAAATAGTTGGGAAAAGAGCGAGGCGATAGCTCATCAATGGCTGAGCCCATATCAACAACTCGGCCGTGGGCATCAACCAACGTCACATCCACGGCCGCACCTGTGCTGTGAGGTGGCGGGGTGGCCGGGTCGAGATTAGGGCGGGCCCAAAATTGGTAAACCTGTGACCAAATCTCCTGCTGTTGGCGATCGCTCAACTGTTCAGGATGCTCAGGGTCGAGCCCCTGCTGCACTAACACCTGGGCAAACGTGTAGTTGACCATAAATTGCTGCACCGCAATCGGGCGGTAGGCATCAAAAATCTGAATCTGCCATCCCGCATAACGCTGCTGCAACAGCACCTGAGCCTGTTCTAAGCGCTCTAACACACCCTGCCGGACAAAAAACGGCGACTTGTCGCCATAGGGCGCACCCAGCTTGGCGTAGGGATGGGGCTGCTCAAAGGCAAACCCTGCTGCGGGAATCGCCACCAGCGGCTCACCGCATTCATCAATCGGAACCTGCTGGTAGGGCTTCATAAACTCATCGCGGTAGTGATAGTGGCAATCGTGGACAGAGCGGCAATAGTGGACAAGGCGAATAGAACGATCGCTCTGTTGGATGTTGCCATCTTTGGACTCCCCGTGCTTACATTAAGAAAAGTAACGAAAGGCGAATTTTGTGACGCAAATAGCGCTATTTATGCGTCTCTCCTGTGTAGCCTAAGTTCCTAGTTCGTTGTGAGGCATCCTTCCTGTGACATCATTTTTGGGTTCTATCCAAGCCACAGATGAGTCGTTAGTCGCTGGCTTTTTCCAGCGCTCTGTAGGCGAGTGGCGGTCAGACCGTCGTTACTACACCTTGCCTGATGGTGAGCCAAAAGAGCTAGTCAGTCAAATCACAATTCGATTTCTTGAGCAAGGCTGTGCCGAACTGCGTCGGTTGGCCGACTTACACCAGCTTGACGACCCGGCCATCATGGTCTGCGGAGCCGAAGTTTCCTGGGACAGCTCCGAATCGGTGTCTGGCAAAAAGCAGTCGAGCGGTTCAACCCTGTTTGGGGTCAAAGGCAACCTGCTCTATCGCGATCGCGGTTTTGCCACCACCCAGCCCGTCACCGCTAGCTTTTATTGCCCTAACCCCGATACCCTCTGTCTCAAAACCGAATACAAAGGCTCTGTCTTTGAAGAAGAGCTTAAGCTGATTGGGCAGCAGTATCGCACTCGGCAAACCATTATTTCCCGCGCCAGCGAACAGATTATGATTGGCCAATACCTCGAAAAACGTCTTGTCTCAGCGACCCACACCGAATCGCTATAGCGGTATAGCCAACCGCGAGGGAATGGGCGCTATTCCCTCGCATCCCGCCCTCAACCCCGAGATAAACAAAATAATCGACGAATTTTTTCAAGATCCTTGACAGTTTGGGGCATAAACTTGGTAGGATATTAAAGCTTGAGTCTGATGGGGCGTAGCCAAGTGGTAAGGCAGCGGGTTTTGGTCCCGCCATTTCCTAGGTTCGAATCCTAGCGCCCCAGTTTATTGAAACCAGTTCGATAGAGCGAACTTCTGAAGTTTAGTGCTTCGGCTATATCCGAAAGTGTGCGCTAAATTTTAGATCACTATACGGAAACAGCCATGATCAAATCTTGGATGGTGATTGGCGGGGTCACTCTGCTGTTGGTCTTTGCCCTCAGTAGCCTCACCACCACTCGCGGCGCTCAGTGGTTTCGACGGCTGCAGCGGCCCGCCTGGCTCACCATTGAGTGGGCTATTCCGCTGATCTGGACTACCATTTTCATTTGCGGCGCTTGGTCGGCTGTGATGGTTTGGGAGCGCGACCCAGCAAGCCCACAGACCTGGTGGCGGATGGCGCTCTACCTCTTGCTAGAAGTCGTCACCCTTTCCTATACGCCCGTGATGCTGTGGCTGAGACGCTTACGGGTTGGCGTTGTGATTGGTGCAACGGGGCTACTTTTGGCAATTTTCCTTACGATAATTGTTTGGCCAATTTCGGGATGGGCTACACTCTTATTGCTTCCATACCTGATCTGGAGCCCAATTGGTACCTACACCACATGGGCGATGATCCGTCTCAATCCTGCTGACGGATAATTTTCCAGAGTTTTCAGGAATTAGCAATCGATTTAGTGAGTCTTTCATGGTGAGGAAATCTGATTTCCCTGTTTTACGAAAAACGCTAAATTTGCTCTACTCATCCCTGTGTTTAGGAGAACTTGCATGATCCGTTCCACTGGAAAAATGGCTACGATTTCGATGGCAGCACTATTAAGCGTTCTGGCTGTCAGTTGTGGCGAAAGCAAAGTCTCTCAGTGCAACAAGCTGATTGAAGTGGCTAACAAAGCGGTTAGCGAAGTCCAAGCGGTGACAGCGTCTGCCCAGCCCCAAGATGTGACTGCGATGACTAAAATTGCCGATACGGCCGATGCAGCCACGGCTGAAATGCAGGCTCTCGAACTCGCTGACGAATCTCTCAAGGGCTATCAGCAGCGATTTGTGACGATGTATACCGATACCAGCAAAGCAACCCGCGAGTTGGTTGACGCAGTGGGTAAGAAAGATTCTGCTGCCGCTGAGGCTTCGTTTACGGCGCTGCAAGCAGCAACCAGCCAAGAATCGGGTCTGGTGGGTGAAGTCAATACCTACTGTGGCGCTGGCGGCTGATCGTCGATTCCCTGATCATCGGTTCCCTGATCGTCCGGTTCCCTGATCGTCGGCTGTTAGCATTTTGGGTGTCTGTGAGTGCACAGAACCTGAGCTTTGATTGAATCTAAGCTGTGATTAAAGTCTGTTTGGTCGAAACGAGCTTATTAG
>DATNOW010000137.1:0-3616 GCA_036703515.1 Chroococcidiopsis sp. | reverse complement strand
AGCGCCATGCCCTGACACATGCACACCGCGATCGCGGCCATAGACGACCGTTGCGCCCTGCATCATCAGCTTGTCGATGGTGTTGACCACCGCAATCGTGTTCCCCGGAATCGGGTTGGCCGAGAAAATTACCGTATCACCTGGGCGAATCTTGACCTGCTTGTGCTCTTGATTCGCAATGCGGGTCATGGCGGCCATCGGCTCACCCTGCGAACCCGTGGTCAAAATCAGCACATTCTTTTCAGGCAGCTTGTTGACCGCATTCAGGGGTACAAACAAGTCATCTTCGCACTTGATATAGCCCAGTCGGCGCGCATGGGCAATCAGGTTGAGCATCGATCGCCCAATCACGGCTACCGATCGCCCGTGTTTTTTGGCCAATTCCAGCACCATGTTGATGCGATGCACCGACGAGGCAAAGGTGGTCAGCAAGAGGCGGCCCTGGGCTTGAGAAAAGGCGCGATCGAGGTTCGGGAAAACTGACCGCTCAGAGGCCGTGTGCCCCGGCACCTCAGAGTTAGTGGAGTCGCTGATCAGGCACAGCACGCCTTTTTCGCCATGCTCAGCCAACCGCTGAATGTCAAAATATTCGCCATCGACGGGCGTATGGTCAAACTTAAAGTCGCCGGTATGGATGACTACTCCAACAGGGGTATGGATGGCCACGGAGAAACTATCCGCGATGGAGTGGGTGTTGCGAATATACTCCACCAAAAATGAATTGCCGATGCGCACCATGTCGCGCGGTCGGACGGTTCTGAGCTCGGTGCGATCGCTGACGCCCGCTTCTTCCAGTTTGTCGCCAAGCAGCGCCATTGCTAAGCGCGGCCCGTAGATGACAGGGATATCAAACTGCTTGAGGTGAAAGGCGATGCCGCCGATATGGTCTTCGTGACCATGGGTGACAATCATGCCCTTGATTTTGTGGCGATTGTCGCGCAGGTAGGTGGTATCCGGTAAGACAATATTGACCCCATGCATACCATCGGTGGGAAATGCCAAGCCTGCGTCGAGTAAGACGATCTCATCGTTGATTTCAAAGATGCAGGTATTTTTGCCAATTTCATGCAATCCGCCCAGGGGGATGATTTTGAGCGCTGGCGATGATCCGTTTTGGTTCATGTAAGTCCTTAAAGAACAGAGTTGTAAATGGAAAAGAAAAGAGAAACGAAAACAAAAAGACTGGCAGGTAAAGCACTAAACTTCGCGAGGGCAACTAAGCTGAATCACGCACCAACAAAGGGGTGGAGCAATGGTTAGAAGTCGCCTAAACGGTAGATTATTCAGTTGTAGAGAAACTTATGGGAGGCGCTGGAGCGATCGCCAGTGTGCGATCGCTCCTCAGCCCTAGGGTGCCAGTAGCCCCATTTCAGCCATCACCGATTGCACCGATTGCACCACATCGGGGGGTGCATCACCTAAGGGCAACCGCGACGAACCAACCTGCCATCCCTGCAGACGGAGTGCTGCCTTCAACGGAATCGGATTAGTCGTGATAAACAACGCCTTGAACAATGGGAATAACTGCAAATGGATATCGGTGGCTATCTTTGGCTGACCTTGCTCAAACGCTTGAATCATCTGCTGGAGGAGATCACCCACCAGATGGCTAGCGACGCTAACCACTCCTTGCCCACCCACCGCAAGCATGGGCAGCGTCAGGGCGTCATCGCCAGAGTAGATGCCAAAGTCAGCAGATGTCGACCGCCGAATTTGACTGACTTGCTCCAGATTGCCACTGGCTTCCTTGATGGCAACGATGTTAGGAACTTCTGCAAGTCGGGATACGGTTTCAGGTGAGAGATTTTGCCCGGTGCGTCCCGGAATGTTGTACAGCATGATCGGTAAATCAGGGCTACCCTGTGCGATCGCCCTAAAGTGCTGATACAACCCTTCTTGAGG
Source organism: Chroococcidiopsis sp. (assembly GCA_036703515.1). Classification (GTDB taxonomy): domain Bacteria; phylum Cyanobacteriota; class Cyanobacteriia; order Elainellales; family Elainellaceae; genus DATNOW01. The sequence goes on along the minus strand of DATNOW010000137.1, from coordinate 1,714 downwards.
GGGCTTATTATAGTAGGGCACAACTTGCAGGGAACCGTCAAGCCCTAGTTTCTCTGCCTTCTGAGTAGCGGCGATCGCTTCCTCCGTGGAATTAGACCCTGTTCCTGCAATTACCTTAGCATTCCCTGCCACGGCCCGTTTGACTGCAAGGAACAGTTCATATTCTTCATCCCAGCTGAGGGTGGGCGATTCGCCCGTTGTCCCACACACAACAATTGCGTCGGAACCGTGGGCCACTAGGTGCGCGGCCATGGCCTCTGCGACATCATAGCTGACTTCGCCATCTGCGTTAAATGGCGTAATCATTGCTGTTACGACTCGTCCAAAATTAGTCACACGTTCCTCAACCACCGTTTTCTTTTAGACCGCTGTCTGCACTTTGTCGACGGGTTTTAGCCAATCGCGAGCAACCAGCAGTTCTGCAATCTGAATTGCGTTTAGGGCTGCACCTTTACGAATCTGGTCGCCGCTTAGCCAAAGCTCTAGCCCACAGGGATGGGAGATATCCTGCCGGATCCGCCCCACCAATACTTCATCCCGCCCGGTTGCATCTTTGGGCATGGGGAAATAATTGGCCTGCCAATCTTCCACCAGTTTAACGCCTGGGGCGTGGCTGATGGCTTCGCGCGCTTGCTCGACACTAAAGGGCGTCTCAAACTCTAAGTTAACGGCTTCTGAGTGGGCCCGCAGGACGGGTACCCGAACACAGGTGGCCGTAATGCGCAGATCGGCATCACCAAAAATCTTGCGCGTCTCGTTGACCATCTTCATCTCTTCTTCGCAATACCCCTGATCATTAATCGGGGTGTTGTGGGGGAAGAGGTTAAAGGCCAAGGGATAGGGGAAAATTTCGGCAATCGGCTCTTGTCCATCTAAGATAGCGCGGCTTTGGGTTTTGACCTCTTCCATCGCCCGCGCGCCTGCGCCGCTAGCAGACTGATAGGTGGAGACGACAATCCGCTTCACAGGTTGAATCTGGTAGAGCGGATAAACGGCTACGTTCATCAAAATGGTAGAGCAGTTAGGGTTAGCGATAATGCCCCGGTGCGTCGCAGCGGCTTCAGGGTTGACTTCGGGCACGATCAGCGGCACGTCGTCATCCATGCGAAAGGCGCTTGAGTTGTCGATGACCACAGCCCCTGCGGCTACCGCTTTAGCAGCCCAAGCCTTAGAAATCGAGCCACCGGCTGATGCTAGCACAATGTCAACGTCGTCAAACGAGCGATCGCCTACGGCTTCGATGGTTAACGTCTCTCCCTGAAACGTGACGGTTTGCCCGGCAGAGCGAGGAGAGGCCAACAGTTTAAGGCTAGCCAGCGGGAAGCTGCGCTCTGCCAGCAGATCGAGCAGCTCTGTGCCGACGGCTCCTGTCGCGCCCAGAATGGCGATTCGGTAAGATCGAGGCAATCTAATTTCCTCCAGTCAAAACAAGGTAAAAGTACAGAGACAGAAAAACGGGCGATGCGTAAAGGCTTTATGTTTTAAGAATTTGAATAAGTCAGATTTTGAATAAGACAGAGCTTGAAAACACGACGAGGCTTGAATAAGGGCTGATTAATTTTAGGTTGATTATTTTTTTTGAAAGCTCAGACCGCGCAGATGGCGGCTGAGGTGGCGCACAGAAACAAAATGTAAACAAATTTCAAACGTAGCTATGACCCTGAATATAGTACATATGATCTTATCTGCGGTTTTTATAATAAAAAATTTATCA
>DATNOW010000136.1:0-2057 GCA_036703515.1 Chroococcidiopsis sp. | reverse complement strand
GGCCCTTGGGGGCCGTTGTAGACCATGCCCTCTTCTAAGATTTTGGTCACCGCTTCGCGTTCGGTCGTCCCGGCTTGGGTGACGGCCTGGGCCCACATCATCGGCACCACATAGCAGTCAAACCCTAGCTCAAACAGATATTTATCGGTGCCATTGCGATCGCTAAAGGTTTTGACAAATCCCTTCATGCTGTCTGACGGGTCATCCTGGACGTAGGAGCGCGACGCATAAACCCCCGCCTTATCCAACCGTTCCGTGCCGTCGTTTTCGTAGGCCATCGACAGCGTTGGCGAGATCACCGGAATCTGATCCTTCATGCCCGCTGCCGTCCACTGCCCATAAAAGCCATCGTGGGTATCACCGACCAAAATCGACATCACCACATCCGGCTTGGCCTGCTGAATTTTGCTGATCGTGGTGCTAAAGTCCGACACATCCAGCGGGAAATATTCCTCCGCCAGCACCTCCATGCCGTACTTCGCCCCATAAAACTTAGCCCACGACGCCGAAATCTGCCCGTAATTGTAGTCTGCGCCAATGGTGTAGATTGTCTTGGCCTTGAGGGTTTTGGCGGCAAAGTCCATCAGTTTGTCGAGCTGCCCCGAGGGCGTTACCCCACCGCAAAAAGTGTATTTGTCGCAAACGCCGCCCTCATACTGGGTTGGGTAAAAGTACAGCGTCTTGTATTTGCCCACAATCGGCCGCACGGCTTCGCGGGCCGAGCTAGTCAGACAGCCCATCAAGACATCGACCTTATCTTGCAAAATCAACTGCTGCGCGAGCTGGGCCGCCTTTTGCACATCCGACTGAGCATCGTAGAGCTTAGACTCAACCGGTCGGCCCAGCAGCCCGCCCGCTGCGTTGATTTCGTCGATCGCCATCTGATGGCAGGCAATTTGCCCAGCCCCCAAACTGCTCAACCCTCCCGTTTGGTCGTAGATTGCGCCAACCACAATCGGTTTGCCGGTTGCCGGTGAAGCGTCACCCGACCCCGTAGTAGAGTTGCTGGTGCAACCCTTGAGCAAAAACGAACTGCCAAACGCCGCCGAGCCATAGAGCAAAAACTTCCGTCGATCTAATTTCCACGCCATTGCTAAATCCCTCTATGCCAACAGGTTGGAAGGATTATCAGCGATCGCCCCTAGCTTGTCGATACCGAAAAATTCCGCTATTTGGGGTCGGGGGCACCCCCCGCAAGTTCCGGTTTATTCCGGGTAAATGTATCGCAATATACATAGAGCTAACAAGGCTTCCTCGACAATGTGAGCCACAGGTGATCCGTTGGCAGGGCAGGATGGACATTCAGGCTGCTCTAGACTTGGCAGATGAATTGGTATTCCACAAGACGGGTGAGCGTCTGACCGATTTGCAGCGAGAAATTTTAAGGGCGTCGTGGTCGTGGGAGCATCAAAGCTATGACCAGATTGCGGCGACCTACGGCTATTCGGCCAACTATCTCAAAAAGCACGTTGGCCCCAGCTTGTGGAAGCTGCTGTCTGACATTTTGCAAGAAAAAGTCAGCAAGACCAACGCCCGCGCTGCCTTTGAACGTCGATTGCAAAACCAAGCCCCTCCCCGCAGTCTGGATGTAGACGACACGGCTGCATCGGCGTTGCCGTTCCGCCGGAGCGTTGCCCTGATCCCACCGCCTTCCGCCGATATTCCCGCCGATATTCTTGCTGCCGCTACGTCTACGGATATTCCCGTTGATAGTTCTGCTACTATTCCCGCCGATCTGCCCGTCGCGACGCTGCAAGTCGATTGGGGGGAAGCGATCGCCCTCGATACCTTCTGCGGTCGTCAAACTGAACTGCGCCTTTTAGAGCAGTGGATTAGGGGAGAACAGCTGCCAGAGCCGCCAGAGCCGACTGGCCAGCGCTGCCGACTGGTGGGTGTTTTTGGTGCCGGGGGCATCGGCAAAACATCGCTGTCGGCCCGGCTGGCGCAGCAGTTGGTCGAAGGCCGGCAGTCTGCCTTTGAGTTTGTCATCTGGCGATCGCTACGCAACGCGCCCTTGCTCAGTGACCTGCTGACCGATGTGATCCAAGTGCTGTCGC
>DATNOW010000135.1:0-2989 GCA_036703515.1 Chroococcidiopsis sp. | reverse complement strand
CTTTAGAGGAGAGCATAGAGAAGATATTTCTAAATATATTTGAATATGAAGGTATAGTCTGGAGCAGTCTTCAAAACAGATGGGTAAAGTATCCACCAAAATATTAATATTTCACAGCAGTAGTTAGAGATAGTTAAAAGTTTGGATTTTTCTTCCAATTTCTGATAATCGGAGTCTCGATTTCGGTTTTACGTGTATTTAGCAGAAAATTTTTAATGATTTTAACAAAGCGATCGCAGTGAGGTGCCCATGCCTGAAACTAACTTAGAGGCGGCAAACCCTTCGAGGTCTGCACTCACGCTTTACGAAGCCGATTTTTATGCGTGGACACAGCAACAGGCTACCCTTTTGCGCAGCCAGCAGTGGGGGCAAATTGACTTGCCCAACCTGATTGAGGAGATTGAATCGTTGGGTAAGCAGCAGCGCCAAGAATTGCGAAATCGTTTGAGTGTGCTGGTGGGGCATTTACTGAAGTGGCATTATCAACCGCAGCAGCGCAGCCGGAGCTGGTTGGCGACCCTTCGCATTCAGCGCTTAGACATTGCCGAACTGCTAGAAGACAACCCTAGCCTCGTCCCCTACCTAGACATAGCGCTACCCAAGGCTTACCTCAAAGGAGTCGCGTTGGCGGTTGAAGAGACCGATTTACCCACGCGCACTTTCCCCGCAGAGTGCCCCTACAGCATTGCTGAGATTTTGGGCGATCGCTTCTACCCTGGCTTACCAAGTGATTTGCTAGAAGATTAGAATCGCGGGTGACTGGCAACGCAGACACATTACCTCGGCACATCGCCTTGGCACATGGACTCAGCACATCGCCTAGAAGTGAGACTAGGGGGGCGATCGCAGGGGTGTGAACCTTTACTAACGCGACGGCTGAAATTCTGGAGGACGAGGTTAATATCTGGGTAACGGATTTCCAAATAATCTTCTGCAGTGCAGTAACCAGAATAACTTATGCCGACAATCGAACCGTATAAGACAACATTGAGTCAGGGCAATGCGTATTGGATGGCGCGAATCGCCAGTGCGGTGTATATCAGAAACCCTGTTGATTTTTCGCCCGATGAACCGCGTATTTTAGAAGACTTGCATAGTGAAGATCCAGATTTTTTGTCTGTTTTTGGCGTGTCTAAAAACAGTGCTCAAGCCGCGCTGATTGAGCATAAAGACTATCTTTGCATGGCATTTCGGGGCACTGACGAACGCAAAGACTGGCTCGATAATTTCAATATGTTTCCCGAAAGAGCGCTGTTTGGTGAATTTCATCGCGGCTTTTGGAATTCGGTTAAAGATTTGTGGAGTGTGCTGATCGATCGCTATGACACGCTCAAAGCTGCCAAAAATCGTCCTCTATTTTTCACTGGGCATAGTCTTGGGGGGGCAATGGCCACTGTCGCCTCTGCCCGGATGGTGCACATGGATTTACCTTTTATTTCGACCTATACCTTTGGGCAACCGCGCTCGATGACGCGAGAAACTTCTCGGATTTTTAACATGGAAGCGAAGGGACGGTTTTTCCGCTTCCAAAATAATAACGACGTGGTCACTCGTATGCCTGCGCGGATTATGGGCTACAGCCATGTCGGCTCATTTTTGTATATCTCGGAAGAAACAAAGATCTATAACGATCCTGGGTTTTGGTATCGCTTCCTTGACTCGGTGGATGGCGCAGCCGAGTCGTTTGCCGAACTGGGTCGCCTGGATGCGATCGCCGATCATGGCATGAATTATTATCTCGATGCCGTTAAGCGCTGGGATTGTGATTTTTAGGAATGGGCGAGGCGATCGCCACAGGTGCCATAAGGTGCCATAACCGGTGCTATCCGGGGCGGGTTGAGCAGATTGCTACTCAATTTTGCCATGCGTCAATCCCACAGCCCGCCCTGCCTATTCGCATTAGTTACCCTCCGCTTTTTGGTCAACCGCATCCACAAATCCAAGTTTGACCCGCAGCAAGACCTGTTCTGTTTTGGCGGGTTCTGCGGGTTCTGGTGTTTCTGCGAGGTTCGCTGGTTCTGCATCCTCTCCATTCTCTGCTAGGCCTTCAGCATCCTGTTGCAGTTCACCAATGCCCAGAAATTCGCCGCTGTCTCGATGCACTCGGCAGATTTCACCGATTGCGCCAGTGCTGGCGGGCACTATCATACGTTGCCCCCGCACCCAGCGAAACGTCAGCGCTTCATCAAGGGCGATCGCCCGTAGGTGGGCCACGCCAAGTTCGGGGCGGATGGGCTGAAATCTGCCTTGCTCAACGGCGGCCGCCAGTTCTTCGAGGGTGAAGCTATCGGCTAGGTGAAAGCCGCAGCTAGTGGTGCGCGTTAGGGCAGCCAGGGTGCCCCCCACCCCCAGCAGATCCCCGAGGTCGCGGGCGATCGCCCGAATGTAGGTGCCGGGGCCACAGGCGATCGCCAAATCGAGTTCAGGATAGTCTTGCGATCGCCAGCCCAGCACTTCGATGTGATCGACGACTACCGTCCGCACCGGCACATCCACCGCCGCACCGGCCCGCGCCAACTGGTAGAGCCGCTTGCCGCCCACCTGAATAGCGCTATAGCTAGGCGGCACCTGCTGCAAGGTGCCACAAAATTGGTCGAGTACGGCTTGAATAGCACCTAACTCTAACCCCGGAGCAGGCGATCGCTCTAGCACCTCACCCTCTAAGTCATCGGTAGCCGTCCTCACCCCAAACCGCACCGTCGCCCGATAGGCCTTGCCCTCTGGCAAATATTGCAGCAGCCGCGTCGCTCGACCGACCGCAATCGGCAACACCCCCGTCGCCGCCGGGTCGAGGGTGCCGCCATGCCCCACTCGTTTCAGCTTGAGCAGTCGCCGTACCTTGGCCACACAGTCATGGGAGGTTAGCCCCGCTGGTTTATTGAGATTCAAAAAGCCATCCACTATAAATTCTGTCCCAGTCCTGTCAAAACAGCGCCGCTTTCCATTGTCGCCGGATTTGGCCAGTCGTGCCGGAATGAGATACGGTGAC
>DATNOW010000134.1:0-5010 GCA_036703515.1 Chroococcidiopsis sp. | reverse complement strand
CGAATACCATCTCACCCGTGATTTGGTGTTGGCGATCACCGGGCACAACCGCTTGCTAGATGGCGACCCCGACCTCCAGCGCTCGGTACAGCTTCGTAACGGCACCATCGTCCCGCTCGGATTTTTGCAGGTGTCATTGCTCAAGCGACTGCGCCAGCACAAAAACCAACCGGCTAACGGCGTGATTCGCTCCCGCTACAGCCGTGGCGAACTGCTGAGGGGCGCACTCTTGACCATCAACGGTATTGCCGCTGGGATGCGTAATACCGGTTGAGCATTGCTGGCGTCTCAGGGTGGCGGTCGTACGCGACCGCACATCCACACCCAAAACCCGGCCCCACAAACCAAAAGCCAAAAAGAGCAGCAAACGATGTTTGCTGCTCTTTTTGGGCAACTCAGCACTTCAGCGATGGCGACTGGTCAAGACCAATCGATCAACCAAAACGACCGCTGACATAATCTTGGGTCGCCTGCTGGGCCGGGTTGTTAAAAATGGTTTGGGTCGGCGCATACTCGACCAGATAGCCCATTTTGCCGCCCGCCTCTGTGGCTTCGGCATTATAAAAAGCCGTCATATCCGAGACGCGAGACGCCTGTTGCATGTTGTGCGTCACGATGATAATCGTGTAGCGCTCTTTTAAATCTTGCATCAGGTCTTCAACCCGCAGGGTTGAAATTGGGTCAAGCGCTGAGCAGGGTTCGTCCATTAACAACACTTCAGGCTCAATGGCGATCGCTCGTGCAATGCACAGACGCTGCTGTTGACCACCCGACAGCGACAGACCGCTGGCCTTCAGCTTGTCTTTGACCTCATCCCACAGAGCCGCACCCCGCAGAGAGCGCTCAACCAGCTCATCCATATTGCCCTTGTAGCCGTTAATGCGGGCCCCAAACGCAATATTTTCGTAAATAGACTTGGGGAACGGGTTGGGTTTTTGGAAGACCATGCCGATGCGACGACGCAGTTCGACCGGATCAACCCTCTTGTCATAGAGGTTGACACCGTGGTAAGTGATAGAACCCTGCACCCGCGCTCCCGGAATTAAATCATTAAGCCGGTTAAAGCAGCGCAACACGGTGCTTTTGCCGCAGCCCGATGGGCCGATAAAGGCCGTGATTTTTTTCTCAGGAATCGCCATCGAAACATTGCGAACCGCAAGATTGGAACCGTAGTAATAGCTAGCGTTTTCAACGTTAAACGCAACTCGTGTGCCAACAGCGACAGAAGAATCGGAATACATGGAGGTATGCCCTCTAGTTAGATCAACAGTTGGATCAGAAAATCAACATCAACAAATAAACATCGACAAACAATCGACGGACAACAGCATTCGACGCTAGCGTGCGCTCTGAAACTTATTTCTCAGATAGATAGCCGTCGCATTCATCGTTAGCAGCACGACAAGCAGCACGATAATGGCGGTTGCCGCAATCGTATGAAACTCTTCTTGGGGGCGAGAAACCCAGTTAAAAATTTGGATGGGTAATGCTGAAAAAGATGACTGTAAGCCATCGGGCACAAAGGCCACAAAGGTTTGAGCACCAATCACAATCAGAGGGGCTGTTTCACCAATGGCGCGCGACAAACCCAAGATAGTGCCGGTCAAAATCCCTGGAAAGGCTTGGGGCAAAACATGCACTCTAACAGTTTGCCATCTCGTTGACCCCAGCGCCATGCCAGCCATACGTAAACTGCTAGGCACGGCCCTGAGTGCTTCCCGAGTCGAGACAATAATCACCGGCAAAATCAGCAGAGCTAGGGTGAGCCCACCGGCCAGCACGCTGCGTCCACCCGTAATCGGCTCCATAATCCGGACAAATACCATCAGACCCAGCAGCCCATAGATGATCGACGGCACCGCCGCCAGGTTACTGATGTTGATTTCCAAAATCCGAGTAAACCAGTTGTCGCTGGCAAATTCTTCTAGAAAAATACCGGTGCCGACACCAATGGGAAAGGCAACTAGTGCAGTAATCACCAACAGCCAGACCGTTCCAGCAAGCGAGGATAGCACCCCGGCTCGGGCGGCTCGACGGGAGGGAAAGCTGGTCACAAAGTCCCAACTGAGGCGGGATAGACCATCGGTCAACACGTCAAAAAGCAGCATCGCCAGCACGAACAGACCAATGAAGATAGCAAGCCAAGCCGCTGCCTTAAACAGTTGATCCAGCCGATAGCGGTGCGCGAGGTTGGGTTCAAACGCTCCAGAAGAAGGTAACTCAGCCGGAGGCATAACGTTGGGATCTACGGATGTCATTCGTACTTCTCCTGGAACTTGCGGACAAACCAGAAGCTAAACACGTTGAGCCCCAGCGTGATGACAAACAGGGTCATCCCCACGGCAAACAGCGTGTCATACTTCAGGGTGCCAACTGGAACATCGCCCCCTGACACCTGCACAATAAACGAGGTCATCGTTTGGATAGCCACGCGGGGGTCGAGGGTCAGCGTCGGGTTTTGCCCCGCCGCTAAGGTGACAATCATCGTCTCACCCACAGCGCGCGCAACACCAAGAACCACAGAGGCCACGATACCCGACAAGGCAGCCGGCAACACTACACCTGTGATGGTCTCTCGCTTGGTTGCGCCTAGGGAATAAGACCCTTGCCGCAAGCTTTGCGGCACTGCATAGATTGCATCTTCGCTGAGAGAAGCAATGGTCGGCAAAATTGCAACGCCCAAAACCAAGCCTGCACTCAAACCATTAAAGCTTCCCAAACCCGGGATGAGCACTTTGAGAATAGGAGTGACAAAAAATAAGGCGAAATAGCCAAAAACGACGGTTGGAATCCCCGCAAGCAGTTCTAGAGATGGCTTCAGCCACGCTCTGACATTGCGGGGCGCATATTCGCTGAGGCAGACGGCAGCCAGTAACCCCAAGGGCACTGCTACTAATAACGCAATCACCGACGTTAAAAACGTGGCGCTGATCAACACAAAAATGCCGTATTTAGCGTCAGTAAACAGGGGTGTCCACTGAGTATCGGTCAAAAATTGAACTGGAGAAACCTGCTGAAAAAAGCGAGCGGTCTCGACAATTAAAGAAAATACGATGCCAATGGTGGTGAAAATTGACAGGGCAGCAAAAGTCCCAAAGACGATTTTGACGAATCCCTCGACGCGCTTACTGAGGGTACGATTGGGCCGCCACAAGTCGGACGAGGCTGGAGATGGAAGAAGGCTATCAGTCATGTCAAGGGATCCAAATCACTGAATGAATGTCAGATCAGCCTAGGGGCTGACCTGACAACAAGGCTAAGCGGCTTAAGCAAAAGACAACAGCCGTTTAGCCCGACTGTGCCTTGCGATCGCTGATTACTTGATCAGACCTTGAACTTCGGTATACTTCGCATCGTTGAGGGGAACATAACCCGTTTCCGCAACAAATTCCTTGTTGGCAGGGTCAACGTAGAAGCTGATAAACGCCTTGACTTCAGGGCGAGTCAGCTCATCTTTGCGAACGTAGATGAACAAAGGACGGGACAGAGGGGTATAGGTACCGTTGAGAACGTCTTCTTCGTTCGGCGCAACACACCCTTTACCACCATCGATTTCAACGGCCTTGAGTTTGTCTTGGTTTTCGGCATAGTAGGCGTAACCAAAGTAGCCCAGAGCATTGACATCACCTTCGACGCCTTGCACCAACACGTTGTCGTCTTCGCTGGCGGTGTAGTCGCCGCGGCTAGCGCCTTCTTCGCCGTTGATTTCGTCGGTGAAGTAGTCAAAGGTACCGGAATCGGTGCCGGGGCCGTAGAGGGTGATCGGGGCATCGGGGAAGTCAGGACGAACTTGATTCCACTTGCTGACTTTGCCCTGCGACTCAGGCGACCAAATGGTTTTGAGCTCGTCTAGGGTCAGGCAAGCTGCCCAGTCGTTTTTGGGGTTGACCACCACGGTCAGGGCATCGGTAGCCACAGGCAACTCAACGTACTCAATGCCTTTCGCGGCGCACTTCGCTGCTTCTTCGTCTTTGATAGCACGCGATGCGTTGGAGATGGCGGTTTCGCCATTGCAGAATTTCTCAAAACCACCGCCAGTGCCGGAGGTGCCCACAGTGATCTTGACGCTGGGGTTCGCCGCCATAAATTCTTCAGCCATGGCCTCGGTGATGGGGAAGACGGTGCTGGAACCGTCTGCCAAGATGTCTCCGCTGAGGTCAGACGCGGGGGCGGCAGAAGAAGCCGCAGCATCGCCAGATGGCGACTCGGTGGTTGTGGTGGTGCCACCGCCGCAAGCTGCCAAGCTAGCTACCAGTGCAGCTAGGGAGATACCGTATGCCAAACGCAAAGTGTGGCTCTTAAACAACATAGCAATCCTCTCAACTCTCAAAAATTTAACGACTGGTCTACAGGGGTTCCCTGCTGCACAATACAGCACCAGAGTAAAGTCGAGGTTAAGAAGCCAAGCGAATCGAGCGAAACCCCAAAAGGACGGTTTCTGAAAATAGGTGTAGGACGCGCCAAGTCTGCGATTTGCCTGCAACTCGCCTGCAATTCGCGTGGGATTTGCCTGGATTGGAGCGCTATGCGGGCGATCGCCATCGAGCGGTGCGGTGGTCGTTTCTAGCCAAGGGTGTCAGGATAGATAGGTAGCGTTGAATCCTTGGTGCAGACATCTAGATGAATTATCACGTAATTTACGATGGAAACTGCAATCTATGTGTCAGTTTGGTGCGGTTGCTAGAATCGCTCGATCAAGGCGATCGCTTTTTGTATGCGCCCATGCAGGATCACGACACCCTGGCACACTATGGCATCACCCCTGAAGATTGCGAACTGGGCATGCTGCTAATCAATGCAGCCCAACCGACAGAACGATGGCAAGGCAGCGCGGCGGCCGAGGAAATTGGGCGGCAGTTGCCCCTAGGCGCGACGTTTGTTGCCGCCTATCGCGCTCTACCGGGGCTAAAGTGGGGCGGCGATCGCCTCTACGATCAGATTCGTGACAATCGCTATGCCCTGTTTGGCAAACGCGATCGCACCTATAGTTCGCCCTATTCCATTTGCCAA
>DATNOW010000133.1:0-14545 GCA_036703515.1 Chroococcidiopsis sp. | reverse complement strand
CGCGATCGCCCGCGCCCTCGTCGCCCGCCCCAAAGTGTTACTGCTCGACGAACCCTCCGACGGCATCCAGCCCAGCATCGTCCTCGAAATCACCGACAAACTCAAAGAAATCAACCGCCTGCTCGGCACCACCATCATCCTCGTCGAACAAAACCTAGAAGTCGCCCAGGCGATCGCCTCCCACGTTTACATCATGGTCAAAGGCGAACTCGTCGATAGCATCAACGCCAGCCAACTCAGCTTCGATCACGCCCTGATCCACACCCACCTAGGCGTCTAACCCCCCTTTACCCTTTACCGGTTGGTGAGCGCAGCCGAACCACCCTCCCAAACACCCTCCCACTCCCCCCAAATCTGCGATCGCAGAAAGGTTTGTCATGTCTGCTGATGAAATTTGCCAGATGGATGCCGTCACCCTTGCCGCCCTGATTCGCACCAAGCAGCTCTCGGCGGTAGAAGTCACAGAAGCAGCCCTTGAGCGCATGGCCCGCCTCGACCCCAGCCTCAACGCCTTTTGCACACCAACCCCAGAGCTAGCGCGCCAGGCCGCCCAGCAGATCGAAGCAGCAATTGTGGCGGGGCAGCCCGTCGGCCCCCTCGCAGGCGTGCCGGTGGCGATCAAAGATCTGGTCTGCACCAAAGGCATCCGCACCGTTTCTGGCTCCAAAGCCTACGAAGACTTTATCCCCGATGAAGATGATGTCGTCGTCGAACGGCTAAAGGCGGCAGGGGCAATCATTTTGGGCAAAACCAACGTGCCCGAATTTGGCTATGTGGCCGTCACCGACAACCCCGTATTTGGGGCCACCCGCAACCCCTGGGATCTGACCAAAACCCCCGGCGGCTCTAGCGGCGGCTCCACTGTAGCGGTAGCCACAGGCATGTGCCCATTTGCGATCGCCAGCGATGGTGGCGGCTCCATTCGCATCCCGGCCAGCTTTTGCGGCGTTTATGGCATCAAAGCCTCCATGGGGCGCGTTCCCGCCTATCCGGGCTGCCGCGACGAACGCTATCCGGGGGTATCGAGCTGGGACTCGATTGAGCACATCGGCCCGGTCAGCCGCACCGTTGCCGACAGCGCCCTGATGCTGTCTGTCATTGCCGGCCCCGACGATCGCGATCGCCACAGCCTGCCCGCCGCTAGCTTTGACTGGATGGCCACCCTGCGCGGCGACATTAAAGGGCTCAAAATCGCCTATAGCCCAGACTGGGGCTATGCGGCCGTCGATCCGCAGGTGCGTCACATCGTCGAACAAGCCGTGCGCGTCTTTGAACAAGACCTAGGCTGCACCGTCGAGATCGTCCATCCCGGCTGGGAAGACCCCGCCGATGCCTTTGCCGCCATCATTGCCATGGAAAGCGATCTAGTTGGCATGCGCGCCATGGCCGACCAACTGGGCGACCAGATGACCCCCTACCTGCGCGACTTTTTGGCCAAGCCGTGGACGGCCGAAGAATTTACCAACGCCAATCGGGTACGCAAAGCCGTTTGCAACAAAATGTGGAAGCTGATGCGACACTATGACCTGCTGCTCACCCCCACCCTCAGCGTGCCGCCCTTCCCCCTCGGCATCCCCGTCGGCCCCGATCGCATCGACGGCCGCCCCGTGCGCCGCACCGACTGGCTGTGCTTCACCTTTCCCATGAACCTGACCGGGCAACCCGCCGCCAGCATCCCCGCCGGATGGACTGCCGACGGCCTACCTGTCGGTCTGCAAATCACCGGCCGCCACCTGGATGATCCTTTGGTCTTAAAGGCTTCTGCGGCCTTCGAAGCGGCCGCCCCCTGGCGCGATCGCCATCCCCCCATTCTCCAGACCGCATATCGCTAAGCTAAAATTTCGCGTCACCCGTTCATTCCTCCCAAGGCCAATAGGTTGGTTGAAATAGCCGTGGTGCAGGCATTTTGCCCGTGCGCACGTCGCTCGCACTACGGCTATCTCAGAATTCATTGCCCCCCTACTTACTCCATTTAGGTGACTCTATTTAAGCGACCCAATTTAAGCGACCAAGCTTAAGTGACTAGCATCCTCAGGTTGGCCATCGTACTTTGAATTCAAACACTTTCAATTCTCCTCGGATGAGCCGGTCTGATTGAAAGTTTTGAACATGCAGCGTGCTTGCTGCGTGGGTTTTACCCGGTGCTGCCTCCGCAGTGCTGTACCAACTTTTCAAGGAAGGTGTTCCATGGATCAGCCCTTTGATAGCGATGTCATGGACGATCTGGCGGCAGAGTCTCCCTACTCCTTTGAAGAAGATGTCTGGAGGGATGAGCTTGGCGCTGGTGAGTTTGAGGATGATGACCATTTTGAGGATGATGCCGATTTAGCAGATCGACAGGAGTCGGGTGCAGAAGAGGACGATGCTTTTTTGCATGGACGCCGGTTTGGTGACGGGTTTGAAGATGGACTGGAAGATCGATTTGCAGATCGATTTGCAGATGAGCGTAGCGACGAATTTGGCGAGGCCATCCCGCAAAGCGACATTTCCACGGCTTGGGATGCTCTTGTCGCAGATGCGCTGAGTGCATCGACGCTATCCCGTTTTTTGCAACGGCTGGTGCAGGGCGGACGGCAGCTTGTCTCCTCGGCGGCCGAAGTGCCCACCTCGCGGATGGGGCGATCGCCCCGTAAACCGCTGCGACATTCTTCCGCCAGCCGCAGCCGCACTCGGGGTGTGCCCGCAAATCGCAATGGTGCAACCCATAGTGCCGTTCACGGTACCGCCCAAACGTCCAGGCAATCGGGGGTTTCCACTGCAATTCCAGGCGCAATTCCGGGCGCAATTCCAGGCATGATTCCTACGTCCCAGGCGATCGCTCCACTGCTCAATCAATTAAGCCAGCTCAGCCAGCTTGCGGGCCAACGCCCCAATGGCGATCGCTCCATCCTCGAACCGCTATTGGACTGGGTTGAAACCACCGACTCCGTGGCGATCGCGGCCCCGGCTGTGGCGGGGCTGGTGCTACGTTTGACGCTGCCCCAAATCACCCAGTTCTCCCCGGCCCTGCGGCTCAAGCTGGTGCAGGCCGTCAGGCTGGCGATCGCTGACTTAACCAACCAATACGGCACTCCTGCGATATGGGCGATCGCCCCGATTTTGCGATCGGCGCTCAAAGTCGCCACCCAGCACCATTTACCCAAACAAGAATTAGCGGCCGCCATCCGGCGCACGGCCCGCCAAGTGGCTGCCAATGCCCGCTTAGTCAACCGCCTGGCCCAACCTAGAGCGGCTGCGCCTTCCCCCCCTACCGTCGAGCGGATTCAAACCCACAGTGGGATTCAACGCCTCGTGATTAACGGGCCCGTTGAAATCATTATTCGCAATCTTTGAGCCAGACACCAAGACACTAGGGCAGAAAGCTTGCAGCACTAGAAGTGCCAACTTTTCCCCCTAAATCTTCAACCTGAAATCTTCAACCTGAAATCTTCAACCGACCTTTAACCCGATGGCGATTCTCCTTTGGAGCCGCAAAGCCATCGCCCAACCGGTGAACGCCTGAGTTCTAATCCACACGATGAGGCTATTGAACCGCCATGTATCAAAATTTTGAAACCGATGTGATGGATGACCTGTTCTATGACGCAGCGGAGGGGCCCGCCGCCCGCCATCCCTACGATGATTATGATGCAGGTGATTATTACGACGAATACGAAGAAGACGCTGCCGACGAAGATGATGATGCGTTTCTCGGCGGTTTGATGCGAGGTATTGGTCAAGTCGCCAGTAGCGTTTTAGGCGGCAATCAGTTTGATGAATACGACGCCGACGAATATGACGCCATGGATGAATACGACGCCATGGACGAGTACGACGCCATGGACGAGTACGACGCTATGGATGAATATGACGCCATGGATGAATATGACGCTATGGACGAGTACGACGCCATGGACGAGTACGACGCCATGGACGACCTCGAAGATGCCATGGCTGACGCCCTAGAAGCCGAAGACGCCGATGAATTTTTGCGTCGCTTCCGCAACATTGCCCGTCGGGTGGGTCAAGTCGCGCGCACCGTTGGTCGTGGGGTGGGTCAAGTGGCGCGCGTCGTTGCGCCGATCGCCAGCGCTATCCCGTTACCGCAGGCCCAGGCGATCGGTCGCATTGCCGGGGTTGCAGGTCGCCTACTGGCCGACGGTGCCGATGAGTTTGAAGCCATCGACGCCATGATCGACATGGCCGAAGAAGAAGATGTGATGGATGAAGCCGCACCGCTGATTGCTGGCATCACCCTGCGGCGGACGGCTCCCGCCCTGGCCCGCACAGCGCGACCGATTCGACGACAGGCTGTACATGCCGTCACCCAATCGCTGCAAAACCTAGCCCGACGCCAAGGCCCCCCGGCGGCCCGGGCCGCTGTACGCGCTACCCGGGCGGTGGTTCGTCGGGGTGTTCCAGCCCGACAGGTGGCCCCAGCCGTGCGTCGAGTCACCGCCCAGTTGACCCGTCGCCCAGGCGCTGTTCGTCGCCTGTCGCGGCCACTGACACCGGGTGCACGCCCGGTTGCGGGCCTGCGTCGGCGGCGGCGTCCCCTACGTCCGGGGATGAGACCGCCCATGGCAGTCGGTGCAGCTCGACGCAGAATGCCGCGGGCTCGCGCTGGTCTACCCGGCTATCGTCCCGGCATGCCGGGCGTTCCCCGTCGCGGACTCCGCCCCAGAATGCGCCCCATCGGAGGACTAGGTGGAGCTGGCGGCGTCGGCACCTGCGTCGGCTGCGGCAGACCCCGCCGCATGAATCTAAGGGCTCCACTGCGACTCAACGTGTATTGCAGATAGGTCTTGCAGGTAGATCTTGCAGATAGATCTTGCAGGTAGGTCTTGCAGGTAGGTTTTGCAAGGGTGGTCGCGCCATACCCCCGTCTGCCCTTGCCCCACACTCTCCCCTCTTAACGGCCATGGAGACGCGCACTTTTTTACAGGCCAAAATCTTGGCCTTGGCTGCCAGGGCTGACCGTCTGAGCCGGGTCGATTATTCCTCTGTTGGCATTCGTCCGCAAGATTTGCCCTTTGCCCCATCGGTTGCTCATTTTCGAGCCGCCAACCAGCGCTTAGCCAAAATTGGGCGGCAAATTCGACGACGGCTGCGGCATGTGGAGCGCACTTGGCAAACCCATCCGCTCAACCAGGTGTTAATCGATATAGCGTTGGTCGAACGCGAAATTGACCGGGCGCGGCGGGCCTTTGGTTTGTTTTTTGAGGTGTTGGGGCAGCGGGGAACGTCCTTTGCGCCCGCCCTCGCTGCCCATGATGCGATCGCCCTCGATTGTTATACCGCCATTCGAGAAGCGGCTCCCAATCTGTTTCGGGGGCCACTGCTCAAACCCGTCAGCTATATGGAACATGGGGCATCGCCAGCGACGGTGCGTCGAGGTGTATTGCTCAATCGCCTGCTGGGTGAACCCAACCCCTTCCCTATCATTCGCATCCCGTGGGACCGCGATAACCCCTGGCAGCCCGTGTTTTTGCACGAAGTCTCCCATAACCTCCAGGCCGATTTGGGCATCTGGCAAGAAAACCGCCAGGCCGTTGTACGGCGAGCCCTCAGCTTTACCGGAGACCCTGGCCTGACCCGCATCTACGCCCGCTGGCACAAGGAGATTTTTGCCGATATGGCCGCCATTTTGCTCGGTGGGCCAGCAGCAGCCTGGGGCATGGCTATGTTTCTAGCCCATCCCTCCTCCCGCATTTTTGCCTATCGCCCAGGCGGAGCCCACCCAACGGCCTATTTACGGGTGCTGATCTTAGCAGAACTGCTGCAACGGCTAGGCTTTGGGGCAGAGAGCGATCGCCTTCGACGCGTTTGGTTAGGCTTATATAACCCCCAGTTGGGGCATCGACTTCCTCCTCAACTCCTGCTGTCCTCTGGCCAGTTAATTCCGCAGATTGTGGATGAAATTGTATTCCAAACCCGGCGCAACCTCGGGCAACGAGCCCTCGTCGATATTTTGCCCTTCACCCGCGACGATCAGCGGGCCATTCAAGCCGGGGCCCGACAGCTCACACGCGGAATCATTCCCACCGATTTGCCCCCTCGTCATTTGGTCAGTGCGTCTAGCTACGCGTTAGTCTCTGGGCAGATTCCAGCACATCACCTGGCCAATCAGGTCAACCACCACCTCGCCAGCCTCAATCCACCCGCCGCCCCAACCCTAGCGGCAGCCCAAGCGGCGATCGTGGCCTAAACGTTCATCCCACCCCAGCTGATCAATTTTTGCTCTATGCGTTTTGCAAGATGAGTTAGAACCATGACAACCCCATCTGATAGTTCTCTTGTCAAGAGTGCAATGTCTCTCCAAAACGGTGCAACACCGCTCAGTAATGCGGCTCGGATGTCGTTAGACAATCTGCTCCGAAGAGAATTGAAAGTAAACGACCCCAATGACCCACTCCAGGTCGCGCAGGCATTGTCGAGCCGCTATAAAGACAATCCCAAAACCATCGCGATCAAGCGAGAAGCAGAGGGAGTGCCGTTTTTGATGGCTTCGGCTACGCCGATCGTCCTATCGCAAGATGCCCATTCATCTGACATCGAGCTTCAGCAGGCGATGGATGATGTGGAACGGGACTTGCAGGAACTGACAACCAATTCCATTCTGAAAGACATCAAGCCAGAGCTCGAAGGATGGGCAATGGCAATTCGGTCTGCTGTCACCGAGGGGATTAACTCTGCTCGCTTTGGGATTGATTCTCGCCAGCGAGATAAAACCTTTGGCATTCGTCGCACATTAGGCGATTACGCACGCGTTGCCCGCTTGATTGGCGCGATGACCCCGGTACTCAACATTGCCTATCGCAAGCTGGCGCAGAGCTTAGATGAAGTCGCGGCGGTATTGCTTGTGAAACTGGGCGAGTCGATTTCTAGTATTGGCTTTAACAGTGGGCGCTATCTATTGCAAGTAGCCTACAGCGACCTGCAAACTCGGCGGGATGCAGTTATTGCCGCCCTACGCAATCTGGTTGGCTCGACGCAAGAAGCCTATGGCCCTGACGATTGGCAGCGGGGGTTAAACGCTTACCGCAAGCTGTATAGCTATTTAGAGCAGCAAGCCCAAGGAGACTTGCGCTCCCTGCTGGTCGAAACGGAGCTTGCCCGCGTCATGGATAACCTGCTGCAACGCGCCGGACAGGGTGGAGGAGCCGGTTTGCGGCAGTTGGGAGCAACCTTCCAAATTGATGTTGAACGCTTGCGTCGCCTGGTAATTGTCGGGTTCAAGGCTGTGAAACCGGCTTCCCCACCGTTTACTGCTTTTTTAGATGCGCTCCAGCTTTTTATTGATTCACTGCAACCGGCGGGTGGTTCTCGGCTCATTCGGATTGCCCGCCCGCCGATATTATTTTATGGCCTGTATGGACAATCCATTTCCGATCGCGACGCATCTCATAACCTACTCAATATCGTCATCCAGCGCGGCATTTTGGCAGACCAACTCGATCGCTTTGCGCAATCGGGTTTAGATCCGACGACAACCAAAGGGCTGATCGTGATGGATAAGATGCTCTATGGCATCGATCGCGCCATTGATCTATATGCCGTGGGCAAAGAAGATGCCTTTATGGAGCCTGACTACCGGGCGGCAGCTTACAGCTACGTCATCGATGTCGTTTTGAACCCGCCTGCTGCTTATACAGCCTTAGGTACACTCAATGATCTTTTAGACGACGATGATGATGCCGCCAAACTGTTAGACACGCTGAGCATTCTCAGAGATTTACTCTACAAACCGCTCGAAACACTAGAAGCGCCAGAAGCGCTAATAGCCCCCGCCGAGATCAGAACAAGAGCTATTTTGGCGGAAGCCGAGGTGGAGGGTGTTGTTATTCCCGCAGAAGATATTTTGACAGCGCCACCGGACGAATACCGTCCGCTCATTCAGCAGGAGCTATTCATCCAAAGCGATCTCGAAAAAGGCTGGGGAAAATTGGTCGAAGCGATGGCACCGGCCTATTTGCCCTATGAGGAGTTGTTTGATCCGAAGCGCGGAATTGTCTCACAACTTTTGAATGCTGCCATTGATCGAGCCAGTGAAAGCGAGAAAGATCGGTTCAGTGTTCTAGAGCCTAAGGTGCCTGCTCATGAAGCCTTTAGCTTGATGAAATTGGTCAAAAATACTCGCGTTATGAATGTCCTAGAGATCGCGGAAACGCAAGATTCTGATGACTCTAGCCCTGATGAAACAGACGGTGAAGAAGAGACGGGTAATTCACCCCGTACGACCAATGGCTAATCGTCAGCCAGAGCTACCACCGACTGTCCCGAGCAGTTTGGCGCAGATTGAGCAGGTTATTACACACTCAATTCGAGGTCAGCGTATGCTTTCCAAAATATCAAACCCATCTCGTACCCAAGCTATTACCTTGGGGCAAGCGATCTATCAACTTTTACAAAAGGTTGGCCTTTTTCAAAACGATTTTGTAGAACTTAAAGCACAAGTCACGGAGACTAAAACGGTGGTAGAGGGTCTGGGCGATCGCATTTCTACCCTAAATTTTGATATCAGCCAACCCGTTGCTGAGATCCGAGGCGACATTCAAAACCTGCAAACCCGCATGGAAGAACTGCTCACCGTAGGTTCAAGTCCAGGGGGACAAATGCCTGATATTCTTGAGCCGCAGTTTGAAGCATTTGCGTGTTTGCGATTGTTTAAAACCCTCGACGAACTAACGCTCGATCAATCCGCATCTAAGCACGAAACCGAATTTAATCAATGTCGTGAGGCGTTACAAGAACGCTGTCTGCCATTGGTGCCAACCGATCAACACGATAGTTTCAAAGAAGAGTTTGAAGCAGTTGCCAAGCCTTTTGTAACGGCTAAAACCACCAGTGAAGATGGACAGCGGGAGCGATCGCGTCGATATCAGCAGATTCAAAAACTACGGCTAAAGCTGCTCAATTACTGTGCTTTCTCTGAAGACTCAGTAAAACATAAAACGGGTACAAAACCAGCCGCTAATAGCTAAATCTGGATGGATACAGACCAGCCATTCACCCCATGTTTAGAAAGCACTCCTAAAGGTGTTTGGTTGATAGGACAATCAGCCACTCTAAAACTACGTTGTCATCATCCAGAAGCCATAACAGATATTCACTATTGATCCCTGAAGGACTGATGCCATGAGCTTTCAAACTACTGAAACAATTCAACGCTTGTGGGCGACCTTTTTGCGAGAGCAACTTGCTGCAATGCCAGCCAAAGAGCGGCAAGAATATGAGCAGCAGTTTGAAGGACGCTTTGAAGAACTGCTCAAAAATGCGGCGGATGGTACGGGCAGTCAGGACGGGTTTCTTGACCTGATTGGGTTTGGCCCCAAAGGCCCGGTGGCTTTTGAGGAGCAGTCATACCCCTACATTCAGCCTGACTTTGATGACTCGGTGGTGCCCAGCCAGCTTCATGCCGCCGCCGATTTGTATTACATCTACCAACATGAGCGGATGAAGATCTTCCAGGTGGTGCAAGTGTTGCAGCGCTTGTTTCGAGAAGGTCGGATGCGGATTCAGCGGGGGCCAGGGGCGCGGGGGCTGTATTTGCTAGAGAAATGGAAGCCGCTGCGCTATACGGCACGCGATCGCGCGATCGCCTATCGACGAGCCTTTAGCTATGGCACCACGCAGTCGTCCTCTGGGGCCATTGTCAACCGCACCTTCCATCGGCAATTTGTGGGCTTTATGGTAGCCGTGGCCCAATACTTCCGTGACCTGTTAATTGGGGAAGTGATTCGCGGCGGGCCGCTGATTGAGCAACGCCCCTTTGGCAGCATTGGCACCGTGCAGCGGATTGGCTTAGACCTGCGCTATGCCCTAGATCGGGCGACCTACGGCAATATTTTTGCATTAACGATGGAAACTGGGCATTATCTCGACACTATCTTGAAATTGCTCGATGCCCCTGACATTAAGAAGGCTTTTGATGCCAATACAAAATGGGATGTGGTCGAAATTGTGTCAAATCGCTATCTAGGCGGCATTGCCGAACCGTCACAGCGGGCCAAGATGGCTGAGAGCGGGCGACGCATTCTCAAATTTGTGGCCGACAACGATTTCAAGACAGCCCTCGATCCGATCTTATTCCAATCAGAGCTGCGGCCGATGGGGCCCCACGCTGAAGCTTGGCTGGCCGCCTATCGGATGACACCTGAAGGGCGCGGCTTTACGGGGGTAACGCCTGCACTCAAGAGCGTCATCGGTGCCCAGTCTGCACGCGTTTGACCGTTTGGTCGGTTAATTCACCAGGGTGGAGACAAAACGCATGACCACAGCAGTCGTTCCTGATTTTTCGATTACTTTTAATCAGCGCCGCTGGCCCTGTGTGCTAGACCCAACGCTGGTGTTGTCTGACTATGGCTTGCCTTTAGTCAAACAACTGGGAGAATGGCTGGAACTTTGGGTGGTGCGGGAGTTTTGGCACATGATCGACAACCCGCAAATTTATTTGCAGCAGCCAGAACAACTTTTCAGTCAGCTCTATCCCGAAACTTCCACAACGCTACAGCGCCATCGTTCCCAACAGGTGATTCGCAATTTGCGAGAGTGGGAAAATTTGCGGGTCAATAGCGATCGCAGCACCTGGAATATTCATTTTCTGGCCGATGTGATTGGCGAATCCTTGGTTCCACCGGGAACCGATGCCAATTTCATTTGGCGCTGGGAATCACTGGCCCAAGGTCTAGATAGCTATTTAGATCAACGTCTGAGCCGATCAGAAACGTTGATCTTAGCTTTTCGCGATTTAGCAGCGCTGGCAGCAGCGCGCCCCGCTTGCATTTTGACCCATCGTTCGACTGAAGCCGCGCAGCTTAACGATCCGCCAGCGATTTGTGAAACCCTAAAAAAATGGAATATTGTCTGTCATGAAGTCAATGCAAGGGATGCGATCGCCGAAGCCGAGCGCACCTATCTCCGCAATCTGCTGGTGCATGCAGGCCTATCAAAACTACTTTGGTCAGGGTTGAATTTGGTCGTCTTGCACTTGATGGTACCCGCCGCCGCGACCCTCAGCCCCACGCCCGCCTGGGATGACGATTTGGCCTTATCTGAACTGAATGCCGCCCTGGATGTCGAACTAGATGTCGAATTAGCTCATGGAGTTGGGTTATCGGCGATGGAAACGATGAATTTATGGGATGGAGCCAAGGGCTTTTGGTATGCCCTTCCCTAATCATTTTTGATTACAGGCCTATCGACTTACCTATTTTGAATCTGGCTTCTTACCCAATTCCGAAAGGCTTTTACCAACGTTAGATAATCTTCCGTCCCTGCTTGCTGTAAAAATCGCGCGATCTCTGGAATCGAGATATTTGGAAAAAACCGACTCACCTGGGAGGGGATATACATGCCATTTTGTAACTGTTGGATGACTAGAGATTCCCCGTCATAGACCCAAACTTCCGCAACACCCAAATCACCATAAACCTGGAGGCGATTTTGAGAACTGCTTGTCACATCAATTTCCACCACTAAATCTGGGGCAGGGTCTTCATTCAAGTCAAGTCTTTTTTTTCCTTGCACAGCCCCAATCTGGCGAATATAAAAGCATTCATCGGGTTCTGCACCGCTTACTTCCGGACGCTTGAATGTGGTTGAACCCAAAGGATAAATCTGGATCTCTGATTCCTCAGCCAGCGTTTCCACAAAGCGGCCCATCAGCGTTTTACTCAATTCATGTTCTGGAGAGGGGGCCATGATTTCTAGAGTGCCACGGTTATAGGTGAGACGCAGGCGGCGATCGCTCAATTCCTCTAGCAGCGTCTCATAGGTCTGCCAGCTAATCCCCGACAGGTGAATCAATTCAGTGGGAGGAGCCAGGGGTGTCGCAACCATAGGGAGATTCCTACAGATTCCTACAAACGGATGTCTAAATTTTAGTCTGCTTCAGTTAGCGCTGGGCGATCGCCACTGCCGGTTTGGGATTGCAGCCGCCTCTGAGCAAACGGCCCTTCTAAACAAACGTTTATTGATGGATTGCAGTGATGGATTGCAGTGATGGATTGCAGCAACAGCGATGAATACGTGATTGCTTGGATGCGTAGGAATGACAACCGATGAGAACTCGATTATCTGATCACCGCAATACCCTTCGGATTAATCAACCCGATCTGGTCATGGTGGCCGTGATGGGGCAGATTGCCCACCCCGTAGGGCAGGCTAACCCCTACCGCATTGGCAACGACGGTGTGCCGCGGATCTTGCCCGCTACAGGTGGGATTGTGCTCAATCAACGGATTGGCGATCGCTGTGTTGGCCTAGCCGGAGATCATGTCGAGCCAGGAGTGGCGCTGCACAACAATAATCGTGAGGTAATCGGCACACGCCAGGGGCCAAACCTCGCGTTAGTAACCTATGCCTGTGTCGGCAACCGGGCCAAAGTGGTCAGCGGCCCCTGCACCGGCAAATGGGGGCTTGTCACCGGCAAGCACGGTGGCGTTGACCATGTGCTGGTGGATTTTGCCACCCCGATTTTGCGCAATCTCCAAATTGGCGATCGCATCCAGATTTACAGCTACGGCATGGGGCTGCAACTGCTCGACCATCCTGAAATTACCGTTTCCAACTGTTCACCTGCCTTATTACAGCGGTGGCCGCTGCAAGAACAAAATCAACGCCTACAGGTGCCCGTCACCCACATCATTCCATCAACGATTATGGGCTCAGGGCTCGGCAAAAACACAATCTGGCGTGGGGATGTAGATATTCAACTATTTGACGCCGACATGCGACAACGCCACCGGCTAGGCAGCTTGCGATTTGGCGATTTAGTAGCGATTCAGCAGGGTGACAGTCGTTTTGGCGCGTCCCATCGACAGGGGCGCATCACCATTGGCATCATCGTCCATGGTGATAGCACGGTAAGTGGCCATGGCCCTGGGGTCACCCCTCTGCTAACGGGGCCGGCCCATCGCCTGCAGCCAATCCTGTCATCCCGCGCCAATCTCGCGGCAATCTTTAACATTCGCCCGTTAGCACCCACTAGGGTATATCACCCATTAGCCAATCGCTCGACCGCGAATATATCATCAAGGGTGAAACCTATTGCACTATCGCAACGTCTTTGTTAGGTTGTATCTGGAATATTGGGGAAGGTTAATCAACGATCAATTTATTAACAATAATTGAGCTTTAAAGATCGGCTTATTTTGTGCGAAAATCTGAAAAATAGAATACCTTTAAATAAAAAACATTTCGTTCACAATCACCTGCTCAATCGGGGTTTGCTCTATCTAATTTGATTTGAGACTTTAGCTTGATTATTAGAGGATTTTTGAATAATCCCGCTATTGGTAAGTGGTGGCCAAATTAAAGTAGATTTGGTTGTCGGGTTTTCTCCGCTAAAGACGCGTTGCAAACGACTACGCTCAACCCTCTTCTCATCAGAGCTTGAGCATTGAACGCAGTCGCAATGCCTCTGACCAGTCATTATGTCGTCCTACTTAGGATCCTGGCTTTAATAGCTTGAAATTCTTGGCTAAGGGCGCACCGCTGTGCACCCCTACAGAGAACTGGACTGATAGGAATTATTTAATTTGCGATCATTAGGAGAATCGGCAGGTGTCTAAAATTACAATCAACCACTTTTCAAATAGCCTCTTAAATTAAAGTTGATTCAGGTTTTCATTTCCATCTCTGTACCTGTGCATCAGTGCTGTTCCCTCCGATTGAACCACTGTTTTATTCAAAGTTTTACGCTTTGATTTCATCGCCCACCAGAGAGGTTTCGATGATTAGAAAAACTAAATTAGAACCATTTGTTAAACCACCGGAAGAGAATGAAAATCTTCATATTTTTGGAAAATTTCAAATTGATGGATATCAGTTCTTAATTATCCCGATAGAACACGGTATAGCCGAGTGTGAACCTCTATCCGCCTGCCATTGTGCAACAAAATCCGACCTGCCTGAGATCGGTCGCTTTTGGGTCAATGGTCAGCTCTGTGCGATTGTCCGCGCCGATCAACAGCCGGCTCACCCGGAAATCGACCTCGCCAGCCTGCTCACTGATCGCGAACTCCAGATTGCGACCCTCGTTGCTATGGGACGCCCCAATAAACAAATCGCCCACCAGCTCCGCATTAGCGAGTGGACTGTTTCTACGCATCTCCGCCGAATTTTTATCAAACTAAGCGTCGATAGCCGTGCGGCCATGGTCTATCGCTGTGCATCGTTGATTCAGCAGGTGCATCGCCTTGAGTCTGCGCCGATGTAAGCGCTCCTGAGGTATCCTAACGGACTCGCTGAAAAATCCCATGCCACCGTTCGTCTATCCCCATCCCTCCCTTCCCTGCTCCCACCCTCCCTTCTCCCTCCAAGCCCACTAGCCCTCGCGCATCTATTGCGGCACTCGCACAGGCTGCGTTCCCGATTGAGTTAGCTGGGCGGCAGATTGGTTCACTAAGCGAAGCGCTTGTGCGGCAGGCACCCCGGCGGCCCGCAGCGCATAAAAGGCTTTGGTGTCTTCAAAGTAGGGATTGGGAGTAGGGGCCAGGGTGCCTGTTCCCGTCGCCTGGATGCGAACATTGCCGATCTGAGGTTGGTTGACCGATCGCCCATG
>DATNOW010000132.1:0-3300 GCA_036703515.1 Chroococcidiopsis sp. | reverse complement strand
TAATCTTGCCCATCCAGAGACGCTCAACATGGTCGAAATCGACGTGCCCGACGCCACGGCGACGCAGCTTCGAGTGGGGCATGGCAACGCCGCCAGCGGGGCAGTGAGCTTTTGGACGTTGGAGCGGGCGATCGCCTTAGCCTTGGCGGGTGCCGTTGATGGCGTGGTCACGGCTCCGATTTCTAAGGCGGCCTGGAATGCGGCTGGTTATCACTATCCGGGGCAGACTGAGCTTCTGGCCGAGGCTGCCCATAGCCAGCGATTTGGCATGCTGTTTGTAGCGCGATCGCCCCATACCGGCTGGACATTGCGGACGTTGCTAGCCACCACCCACATTCCCCTACGCCAGGTGCCTGATGCCCTCACCCCAGCGCTGATGACGCTCAAACTCGAACTGCTGGTGGAGTGTTTGCGACAAGATTTTGGACTAGAGCGCCCCACCATTGCGATCGCTGGTCTCAACCCCCACAGCGGCGAGCAGGGGCAACTGGGGCGCGAAGAGCTAGACTGGCTGATCCCGTGGATGCAGGAGATGGGCGATCGCCTGCCCCAAGTGCGTCTGGAGGGGCCCGTGCCACCCGATACCCTATGGGTTAAGCCAGGACAGGCCTGGTTTGGCACCGCCAACCTGCCGTCGGTTGCCGATGGCTATCTCGCCCTCTATCACGACCAAGGGCTGATTCCCGTGAAGCTGATGGCCTTTGACCGCGCCGTGAATACCACCATTGGGCTGCCGTTTATTCGAACCTCGCCCGATCATGGCACTGCCTTTGATATCGCTATCCAGGGCGTGGCTGATAGTTCCAGCATGACCGCGGCTATTCAGCTGGGGATTGAGCTTGCCTTACAGCATCGTCGCAACCGCGTATCTGCTCCGGCCGTCTAGCGGTGGTCAAAGGATCCAGAGTGTTGTACCCAATTGAGACTTTTTGGGGCTGGCGTGACGGGGATCAATGGTGTTGAGTAGGGCGATCGCCTGATCCTTCTGCTACCGATACACGCGCGGGGATCATGCAGCCATCAGCGATGCTGCGTATAAGTATGGATAGTCAAGACACAAATAATACAAGCGAGGCTCGACTTTCTCCGTAAGTCAACGTCTGCAGATTGTGTCATGATTTCATGACTTTTGCGACTTTTCTTAATATGCTCTACGGGGATTTAGCGCAAAAATAGAGTTGATTCAGTATAGACCACTACAAACACCCCTTCCTTAGATGCAATTTGTTAGGTATCTTAAAGATTAGTTGCACTGTGTAAGGAATTTTGCAGCGGTAACTCTACGGGCATTCAAAACAGATGTATCAGTATCGTTAGATTGAGGGTGAGTCATGCTTCATTCCGTTCAATACTCCATGGATCTAATCCAGGATGAGGCTCGTCAACTTGTTACAAAGGGAGTTGTCAGCCGGCATCAGCCCATTTACGTCCTCTGCAAGTACATTCCGGCCAGAGAATGGGCGTATGTGGAGTGCGAACTGGAGAAGGGCGATTTTTTGTTGAGAGATTGCATTGGCGACCTAATCGGGCATGAAGAGTGGGACAACGACTAGCCCCCACGATCCAGCCGCAGTAGTCCGCTACGGTAATTGGCTGTAGCCATTAGCCGCCGCCACGAGCCATAGCGATGAGCCACCGCAATCAGCCACAGCGATGGTTTCTGCAATTCGCTACGGCGAGGGCAAATGGCAGCTAGCAACAACGATTAGGCGCAGGGTCAGGTCTGTGCGTGATAGGTGAGAAAACCCACCCTAGGGTGGGTTTTTCTTATCCTGCTTTTTCTCGTCCTGCTAATCTCTCGCCGGATGTCATTGCAGTGCGTTCTACAGCACGCGCCCGGAGGCCGCCCGCTTCTGAAACTGCCCGCTGCCCGGATTGCCTAGCCAGCGATCGCCATCCACCACTAGGCTGCCGCGCAGAAACACTTTTTCGACACTGCCGACAATTTCGCGCCCTTCGTAGAGCGAATAGTCGACCAGCGAGTGATGGGTGCGGGCGCTGAGGGTATGGGTCTTGTTGGGATCAAAAATCACCAGGTCGGCATCGCTGCCTACGGCGATTGTGCCCTTGCGGGGAAACAGCCCAAACATTTTAGCTGGGGCCGTCGCTGTCACCTGGACAAAGCGGTTGAGCGAAATTTTGCCCGTCCGCACGCCGCCATCGTAGAGCAGCAGCAGGCGAAACTCCACCCCTGGGGCCCCGTTGGGGATTTTCTCAAAATTGTCGCGCCCCATTTGCTTAGACTTGTTGAGCCCATAGGGTTGCTCATTAAAGCAAAACGGGCAGTGGTCGGTCGAAACAATTTGCAGGTCGTCAAACCTGAGCCCGCGCCACAGCGCATGTTGACACTTGTGGGTGCGCAGGGGCGGCGTCATCACAAATTTGGCAGCCTCAAACCCAGGGCGCTCATACTCTTCGTCGGTGAGGAAGAGGTAGTGGGGGCAGGTTTCGGCAAAGGCAGGAATGCCGCGATCGCGCGCTTCTACCACCGATTGCAGGGCTTCTTCGGCAGACAGGTGGACGAAATAGACCGGCATTTCGGCTAGTTCGGCCAGGCGAATGCCGCGATGGGTCGCCTCCGCCTCCATGATGCCGGGGCGGGTCAGGGAGTGAAACTTGGGCGAGGTGTTGCCTTGGGCCAGGGCTTCTTCGATCAGCACCTGAATGACGTCACCATTTTCAGCATGGAGGTTGATCATGCCGCCGTGGTGCCCCACCTTGCGCATCGCCCGAAAAATATCGGCATCTTCGACCTTCAGCACCCCAGGGTAGGCCATAAACATCTTGAAGCTGGAGATGCCTTCATGGTTGACCAGATCGGGCAGTTCGGCCAGGGTTTCGGCGGTGACGTGGGTAAGGATGACGTGAAAGCTGTAATCTACGCAGCACTGTGACTCAGCTGAGCCCAAACGGCGATCGAGGGCTTGTTTAGGGGTTTCCCCTTGCTTTTGTAGGGCAAAGTCAACGATGGTGGTGGTGCCGCCAAAGGCCGCTGAACGCGTCCCCGTCTCGAAGGTATCGACGGTTTGGGCGGTGCCCAGGTCAAACTCCATGTGGGTGTGGACATCGACCCCACCCGGCAACACCAGCATGCCCGTAGCGTCGTGGCATTCTGCCGTGTCGAGGCTGATCTCACGGGCGATCGCCTCAATCCGTCCATCCTTAATCAACACGTCGGCCACATAGTCGTCGACCGCTGTCACTACGCGTCCACCCTTGATCAACACATCGCTCATACCCTGTTTCCTCGATTCACCAGTTGCAGCGCCATAGCGCTTTAGCGTTCAAGGTGCTCAACAT
>DATNOW010000131.1:0-4429 GCA_036703515.1 Chroococcidiopsis sp. | reverse complement strand
GCAAAAATGCCCGTTCTGCATAGCAGCGCTGGGCGGTAGGCGTGTGCTCTAAGGCTTTGAGCAGGGTGAGAATTTCGGGATCATCGCTGCGGCACTCAATGCCGAGCGCGCCTTGCCCAACGGCATGGAGTGAGATTTCTGCCGGAATGACTTGGTGGACGCGATCGCCCATACCTAAGCGCTGGAGACCGGCCACCGCCAAAATCAGCGCATCGTACTCGCCCGCATCCAGCTTGCCAAGGCGGGTGTTGAGGTTGCCCCGCACGTCCTTAAAGGCAAGGTGGGGGTAGTGATGCCGCAGTTGGGCTAGGCGACGCAGGGACGATGTCCCGATCACGGCACCCGCGGGCAGCGTGTCGAGCTGCTTGTCTTTGTGGGACTCATGCACGACGAGGGCATCCGCCGGATCTTCCCGCTCGGTGACGCAACCCAGCATCAGCCCTTCGGGCAGGCGTGTTGGCAAATCTTTGAGAGAGTGAACGGCAAAATCAATGTCACCTTGCAACATGCCGACTTCAAGCTCTTTGGTAAACAGCCCTTTGTCGCCAATTTTTGCCAGCGCTACATCCAGAATCTTGTCGCCCTGGGTGCTCATGGTGTGCACTTCAAACACCCGGTCAGGGAATGCGTTTTGAAGCTGCTCTTGCACCCAATGAGTTTGGACTAGGGCGAGCTGACTTTTGCGTGAACCGATGCGAATGGTACGAGGAGGACTGGCAATCATTTGAATGTAATTTGAATGTAAAGCTTTGTTGCGAAAAACAGCTAAATGTTAAGCGGGTGGCGGATTCCACTGCATAGACCAGCTTACCGCAGGACGTGCCCGCAATGAATTGGACTTCTTGTAGAACTCTGTATTTTGTGGAGGGGAGAGAGGGAGGGAGGGAGGGAGCGGGAGGGAAGGGTGGGTGGGTGGGGTGGGTGGGTCAGAGTTTTTCGCGGGCGGCTTGTCGCAGGCGCAATGCGGTTGGGTTGGTGGCGTCGATTTTGAGGGCTTGGTCAACGGAGCTGCGGGCCTCTGGGTAGCGGCGTAGGGCCCAGAGGGCTTCTGCTCTAGTGGCCCAGGCTTCGGCTGAGTTGCGCTGCATCGATAGCCCCCGGTCGATGGCGGCGATCGCATCGGCGGGACGCCCTAGTTTTTGTAGGGCAACGCCTTGTTTAATCCAGGCTTGGGCAAAATCAGGACGGTAGCGGGTAGCGCGCTCGTATAGCTCTAGGGCTTCGTACCAAAGATTTTGCTGTCCGTAGGCGACCCCTTTGCCATAGATTGCTTCGGCGTATTGGGGGCGAATGGCGAGGGCGCTGTCGCAGGCCACAATTGCCTCTGACGGACGCGATAGGCCGTTGAGGCTATCGCATTTTCCCCAGTAGGCTTCGGGATAGCCTGCTTGCAGGGCGATCGCCTGGTCGTAAAGTCGCAGAGCATCGGCATAGCGCTTGGTGGTTCTGAGCTGCTCGGCCTGCTTCACCAGCTCACTGGCTTGGGGAGTAGGGGTAGAGGAGGGTGTCGATAGGCTGCGGGTGACGACGGCTGTGGCTAACGTGGGCAGATCCTCGATGGCCTGCTGGGCTGTGCGCCGACGTTCTCCTCCTAGGCTGACGATCAACAGCGCAAACACCAGGAACAGGCCACCTATCCCTGTGGAGAGGGCGATCGCCAGGTGAGAGCGCTGCAGCGACCACGACGGACGGGCGATTGACCGTTGAGCCCAGAGGTTTGGGCGCGGAGCTGTCCTAGCGGTGGGTGCGGTGGGCGTTGGTGCTGCGGGCGTTGGCGCTGCGGCTGATGGGGCTGTTGATACTCTGGGGGGCGGTGCGGGTGGTGCTCCTGAGTTGACTGCGGGTGCGGGCGGTATGACTGGTGCTGCGGGTGGTGCTGTGGGTGGCACGGCGGGCGGTGCTGTGGGCGGTACTGCGGGTGCAATTTGCCGTCCTGTTGCCGGTTTAAAAGCAGTTTGCTCGTCGGTGTCGTCGGCAAAGCTGGGTGGAGAGGTGGTTAAAAACTGGCTAGGGGTGGTTGCTTCCACAAACATGGCCTTGCCTGGCACGGGGGCATCTGCTGATTTTGGGGCAGGCGGGGCGGGTGGCGCGGCCGGGGCGGGTGGTGTGGGTAGCGGGGCGGGGGGGCGCTGAGCCACCGGGAAAGGGGACGAGCGGCGGGCGGGCAGCGCTTCCCGAAAGGTCATCTCGCTCGGGTCACTGAGGAAGGGCTGGCCGTTCGAGATTTCGGTGGTTTCGTTGGCTTCGTCATACTCTTGGGAATGGGCTGATGCGGCGGACAGCCCGGCGGTGTGGTCTGATGCGGCCAGTGTCGGATTGGGCTCAGACTGGTGCGATTGGTGCAGGGGCGACATGGGCGAGTGAAAGACGGACAGCGGCATGCTGTCGAGGGCTGCTAGGGCGTCAGCCGCTGCTACAAAGCGATCGCGAAAGTCGTAGCGCACCATGTGGTCGATGACTTCGAGCAGTTCCCGATTGGCATGGGAGGCCAGGTGGTGCCACTCGATTTCGCCCCGAATGTCGTCGTCTAGATATTTGGGATGGGTGCCCGTTAGGGCTTGAATGCCAATCACACCGACGGCATATACATCGCTGCTAAACCGAGGTTTACCGGCAATTTGTTCATTAGGCATATAGCCCTGAGTGCCGATAGAAATGGTCAGATTGGTCATGCCGCTGTCAGGGTCGGCCGTGGCAGCACTGACCTGCTTCACGGCCCCAAAGTCGATCAAGACAATCTGGCCATCGCTTTCCCGCCGAATCATGTTAGACGGTTTGACATCGCGGTGAATCACCTGCTGCTGGTGGACAAAGGTCAGAATCTGGAGAATTTCTCGCAGCAGGGTAATTGTTTGCGTCTGCGACCAGGCTTTACCCCGCACCAATTCTTTGGAAAGCGATGCCCCGGCGATGAATTCTTGGACTAGATAAAACTCGTCTTGATCCTCAAAATGCGCCAGCAGACGCGGGATTTGGTCGTGAGAACCCAGTCGATAGAGCGTTTGGGCTTCGGTATCAAAGCAGCGCCGCGCCATTTGCATTGCGGTGGGGTCGCTGGTCTGCGGCTTTAATAACTTCACCACACAGCGGGGGTGGCCTGGCAAATGGGTGTCTTCGGCCAGAAAGGTCTGCCCAAACCCACCCGCGCCTAGTTTACTGATTAACCGATAGCGATTGCCCACAGGACGCTCGAAATCAATCGGAGGTAGTGCATCGCTCATAGTCACCCCGGTGCTTTACCGGCTTATCAAGATTCTACACAGGCAGATATCGGCAGCAGCGCGATCGCCCTACCGCTAGGGACATAGGCACGTTAAACAACAGCGCGATCGCTCGGCTGATGTCAATCGGGTTACCAAATCTTGAGCGTAGCGACAAGTTCAATCGTTCAAGAATCGATGATAGGGGCTGAATAATAACGCTGAATGGGGGCAGTCGTAGAGGATGCAGTGGGGCGCTACGGGGGGGACAGGGTGCAACTATGAGCAAACTTGCGTCCAAGGAGTAATTGGCAGACTCGATGGTCGTTGGATTTAGTCGCGTCTTGGCCTTCAAAATTCGGCTTCAAAATTCGGCTGAGTGACGATTTAGAAACTACACTCCATCTATCTTATACTTGAGCACTCAGTCTCACATCCCCAGATTAGGGGGATAGATAGGGCTTCGTCCTGCTAACGGTATCTCTACTAACGTTGCCATTGTAATCTTCCCCATTTCAATTGATCGATAGTGAACTGATATTGGATTGATAGTGAACTGATATTAGAGCGATATTGGCTTGATCGATATTTGCTCGATATCTAGTTGACTGATATTTAGTTGACCGATAGTTAGTTGACCGATAGTTCTCGACATTTACCCTTTGGATGATCCCTATTGCCATGTCGCATAAGCCACGGTCTGGAAAGGCGCAGTCTGGAAAGGCACAGCCTAGTTTAGACCCCTCGCCTGCATCTACCCATAATCCGCGTCAACTGGCGTTTTTGGCGCTGAGAGCGATCGCCCGTGGAGCCTTTGCGGATGTCGCCCTCGATCGGGTGTTGGGCAGCGCCACCGGGGGCAGTCGCGATCGCGGCGAGGGAGCCCTAGAAAACCGCCGCCTGGTGACCGAGTTGGTCTATGGCAGCATGCGACGGCAGCGCACCTTAGATGCGCTGATCGATCAACTGGCGACCAAACCTGCGGCCCAACAGCCGCCCGAGTTACGCTTGATCTTGCACCTGGGCTTTTACCAGTTGCGCTATTTGAGCCAGGTGCCGCCCTCAGCGGCGGTGAATACGACGGTCGATTTGGCTAAGCACAACGGCTTGGGCGGGCTGGCCGGGTTTGTCAACGGGCTCCTGCGGCAGTATATTCGCTTGGCCGAATTGGGCGATCCGCTACAGCTTCCAGCCGCGACGGGCGATCGCCTGGCCCTTCAGCACAGCTA
>DATNOW010000130.1:0-4402 GCA_036703515.1 Chroococcidiopsis sp. | reverse complement strand
CACCGGGGGAATCACCACACCCAAAAACAACAGGAAAGGAATCACTTGATTGGCTCCGCCGCTGAGCGCGAGCACCAGAGCGAGGGTAGAACCGCCCAAGACAAACGCATGGCGCTTGGTCGTGCGGAAAAAGTTTGTTCCTGCCATCGAAAAGTTGTAGATCGTGTTGTCTTGGGTCGTCCAAACGTTGAGGATCAGCAGCACAATCCCAGCTCCCAAGATGCCCTGGGTAGCCATGGCCTTAATCAAATCCTCGCTGCCATACACCAAGGTGCAAAACGCCCCAGCAAACACCAGCAGACCATTGATAAAGAAGAAAGCGAGACCCGTGCTCCAGATCGCATTCTTGGGCGTATCGGCAAAGCGGCTCCAGTTGGTAGCTTGGGTGCCACCAGAGATGAAGGTGCCAATCACAACGGCCAAGGCTTGGGTCAGGGGCATTGGCGCAGTCGGCTGTAGCGCCGCCAGATCGCCTGCATCGCGGAAGCCCAAGGCCAAACTGATGGCAATCAAAATCAGCATGGCCGGTACGGCCAAACGGCTGAGCCAGTCCATTGCGGTGTAGCCAATGTAGGCCGTAACGCAGAAGGCATAGGTAAAAAACACCGTGCCGACAACATTAAACCAACTGGGTAAGCCCAGCAGCTCCGTTAGCGCGCCGGCAATAAAGGCATTGGTGACGGCATACCAGCCGATTTGGGTAAAGCCCAAGATAAAATCGACCCAGCGAGAGCCGACGTTACCAAAGCTAAACCGCGACATCAAAACCGTAGGCAGACCGCTGCGCTGAGCGATGTAGCCCAATGCAGCGCAGTAGCCCCCCAGCAGCAGGTTGCCAATGAGCACAACCCACAACATTTGATTAAAGGTAAAAGCTGGCCCGATCGCCCCACCGGCAAACAGGGTGGTGGAGGTCAGGGCAAACCCCATGAGCAGCGGAGCCAGAGACCAAATCGGCTTGCGGGCATCAAAGGGGACAGCGGTAAGCGGATAGTCTTCACCCGCCTGCGAGCGATCGACGCTCTTTGGTTCAGTCGTTACACTCATCTGGAATGCATCCTGCGATCGTTAGGGTGAATTTTAGGTAGCCACTATTTTCAGATTTGTCATCTTTACAAGTGGTATCTGAAATCACCGAGCAGCAGGGCAAACGCTCCGATTTACTCTAACTGGGAGTAAATATTGACCAGCAGCTTTTCACGGCAGCGCTCTAGGTAGATTTGGGCGGCCGTATCTTGGGGGGTGTGCTGTAGACAAGCGCGAAACTGCTTGGTGGCGTCGCTATAGCGCTCCTGATCAAACAGCCGCCAGCCCTCGGCAAAAATATCGATGGTTTCCAGCTTCTTGGCTTTGATATCGGGCGGGTCAGCGTCAAATACTTCATAGACCATGACCGACTCAAATTTGCCCTTGACGTTGACCTTGCCCAGCACGCGAGTGGAATAGTCGCTGGGGTTATTAAGTCGTGAGAGGGTTTGATGGCTGATCAGCAGCGGAATTTTGTATTCGCGGGTGAGGTTTTCGATTCGCGAGGCCAGGTTGACCGCGTCGCTGATGACGGTGCCATCCATGCGGTTTTGCCCGCCGACGGTGCCCAGCATCAGCATGCCGGTATTGATGCCGATGCCGATCCGAATCGGGGGTAAGCCATCGGCATAGCGAATGGCGTTGAGTTCGGTGAGGCGATGGAGCATGGCGATCCCAGCTTTGAGGGCCTCGTCGGCCCCGTCGCCATTTTCGCGGCTAAACAGGGCCATGATGCCATCGCCCACGTATTTGTCGATGAAGCCGTCATATTGACTGATGGCGGGCTCCATGCGGCTGAGGTAGTCGTTGATGAAGCGAAAATTTTCGGCGGGGGTCATCTGCTCTGACAGAGTAGTGAAGTCGCGGATGTCGGCAAATAAGATCGACATCTCTTGCTGCACCTGATCACCCAGCCCGACTTCAACAATGCTGTTTTTGTTGAGAAAGTTGAGAAACTGCCGGGGCACAAACCGCTCATAGCCGTTGTTGAGCTGTTTGAGCTTGCTCTGGCTATCGTAAAGCTCACGGTTGACCTCTAATAGCCGCTCTTGGGCCTGTTGACGCTCGATGATCACCGCCGATAGGGTCAGGGTGCTAAGCGACAGGATGCCGACAAAAAATTGCAGCAGCAGCAGTGACTCGTTAACCGATGGGCGCACGAAGGGGCCAAACCCCTGGGCGGTGGCGAGCATCGCTAAAAAGCAGATCAGCACCAGCAAAAACAGCGTAATTTGCCGCTCAAACCGAAAGGCTGACCAGACCAGCAGCGGAATAAAGGCATATTCCATCGGCGACTTGAGCCAAAAGGCCAACCGACTGAGGCTGAGCACCAAAGCAACCAAAACCAACAGTTCACCCACCCGCTGCCAGGGCCAAGGGCGGGTTTGGTTCCACTGGCTCCAAAACACCAGCGCAGGGGTAAAGATGATCACCCCAAAGACGTTGGATGACCACCAGGTCATCCAGACGAGGGTAAAGGACTCCCACGGCACCAGCCCACTCAGACCCAGACTAAGGGAGCCGATGGTGGCGCTAACGGCAGGGGCGAGGGTGGCCAAGGCCGCAAAACGAAAGACATCTGGCGATCGCTCTAGCTGATGACTGGTGACGAGACGGCTGAGCAACAGCGCGGCCAAAAATTGTTCGAGAGTGTTGCCGGTGGCGATACTCAGCCCGCCGATGACATTGGCGAGACTTAACCCGTGGGTGAGGAGGTGGAGCACAAAGGCTCCCAGAAAAATGCCGGGGCAGATGCCATAGCCAAATAACAAAATCGCGGCCAGCGAGATGCCCGCAGCAGGCCACACGGGCGTAATGTCACCGGGCAGGGATGCCAGCAGCAGCGATAGTTTGGCCACACCGATATATACTGCCGCCAGCAGCACCACAGCGGCCACCCCTGTCCATCGAGAGGCGGGAAGACGCGATCGCAGCATTAGTCTGAACCTCACCCGTTAGCAGATCACCCTGGGTCTACCCTCGGCGGCTCAGTCACCTGAATCAACCGAGTGTATTAATCCAACATCTTACTTGGATTCCCCCCTCTAAAAAGTGTGGTGACACACTGGGATCACGGGCAGCGACAGCGCGATCGCCTATTTTTTCGCCTCTAGATTTTAATGTTGATCGCAGTCTATTCGAGGTGCTCTCGATTCGCCCAAAACGACGACGCGACCACCAGCGCGCCGCCAATCCACTGCAACCCACTGGGCTGTTCGCCCAGGATGACCACGGCACTAGCCACACCAAACACCGGAATCAAGGCAATATAAAAAGCGGCTTGACTGGCGGGCAGCCGCTGCAACGCAGTCAGGTAAAGCAAAAACGCGAGGCCGTATTGCAAAATGCCAGAGGCGATCGCCAGCAGCCAAAACTGGGGTGAAATCCCAGCGGCGCTGATCTCATAGGCGGGGTTGAGCCACGACAGCCCGCCAAAACAGACCACCGTCACCATCAGCCCCACCATCTGCTGCGCCGACGTCAGGTGCAGCGGATCGGCCGAGGCGATTTGCTTTTTGCTATACAGCACGTAGCACACCGCAAACAGGGTGCCCAGCAGCACCAGCACATCCCCCAGCAGCGACGCTTGGCTGGCCCCGGTGGCATCCTTGAGCAGCAACAGCAGCACCCCGACACTGCTGACGCCCGCCAGCAGCAGCTTGATCCGCGTCAGCGGCTCACCCAGCACCAGCGACGCCAACACCAGGGTCAAAATCACCTCCGATGAGCTAATCAGGGTGGCGTTGCTGGCAGTGGTCAACTGCACCCCAAAGATGCCCACCATGTAGGCCAACGCCGGTTCAAATACCCCGGCGACGCCCTGCTTGAGGTGATACCAAGAAATCGGCAGTTGGCGATCGCGTCCGTAGCAGATCAGCGCCAAAAACACGACACTCGACAGCAGTTGAATAATCAGCAGCGTCGTCGCCCCAATCTCCGCCAGGGCCAGCTTGGTCAGCGTCACCCCCACCCCCCAGCAAAAGGCGTAGCTGAGGGCAATTGCAATGGTGTGAATAGCCGTCATGCGTCACCCCCTTGTTTTAGTTGACCGGCCTGCTGCTCTACCGGACAGCGATCGCCCGGACACACCTCTTCTTCACAGAGGCGGCAGATGGCATTGGCCTGCTGCGGGCTGGTGGTGATCGCGCTTAGCATCTTTTCGAGCAGCGGCGTTAGCGCCTGCCGCTCGGCCGCACTCAGTGCATTCACCGCTTGCTGCAACAGTTGCCGCCGTTCTGCCAAGATCGCCCGTCGCCGCTCCCCGCCTGCTGCCGTCAGAAATAGGGCAACGGTGCGCCCGTCTACCCCACCTCTGCGCTCCACCAGGCCGTGCCCCTCTAGGCGATCGATTAGGCGCACAGTGCCCGGATGAGAC
>DATNOW010000129.1:0-3826 GCA_036703515.1 Chroococcidiopsis sp. | reverse complement strand
GACCTGCGGCGTTAACCGTGGATTTGACGAGGGGACGCAGCCCCACAAACACACTGCGGACATCCGCCGCTGTGGGCGGCTGGGTCAAATAGCGGGCGATCGTATTGAGGATGAAGTCAACTTCAGCGGGCAGGGGTCGGGGTTCCTCAGAAACCTGGGCCACCGGGGTATCGGTGGTGCCGATCACCACTTTGCCGTGCCAAGGCACCGCAAACAAGACGCGCCCATCGTCGGTATGGGGAATCATCAGGGCGCGATCGCGGTCTAGACCCCTGGCTAAAAAGTGGCGATCGACCACCAGATGAATGCCCTGGCTGGGCGACAGCATCGGTGACGCGCTGGGCTCATCCATTTGCCGCACAGCATCGACAAACACTCCAGTCGCATTGACAATTGCCCGTCCCTCTAGGGCAAACGATTCGCCCGTTTCGCCGTCCTGGGCATACACGCCGCTGAGGCGATCGCCTGTCTTGATCAGCCCCGTCACCGAGCAATAGTTAAGCGCCAGGCCGCCATGGTCGAGCAGCGTGCGAAGGAGGGCGATCGCCAGTCGGGCGTCATCAAACTGCCCATCGTGGTATTCGATCCCACCCCGCAGCCCATCGGCTTTGAGGGTAGGCAATCTGTCTAGGGTATCTTGCTGGCTTAAAAACCGACTGCGCCCCAGATTGAGGCGACCTGCCAGGGCATCGTAAACCTTTAAACCCGTACCATAAAACAGTTGCGACCACAGTGCATAACCCGGCACCACAAAAGCCAAATCATGCACCAGATGGGGCGCATTGCGGCAGAGCAAACCACGTTCGCGCAGCGACTCGCGCACCAAGCCGATATTGCCCTGGGCTAGGTAGCGCACCCCACCGTGCACCAGTTTGGTCGAGCGGCTAGAGGTACCCTTGGCAAAGTCGGCCCGTTCTAGCAGCAGCGTTTTGTAGCCCCGCGTGGCGGCCTCCACAGCCGTACCCAAACCCGTAGCCCCACCGCCAATCACGATCAGATCCCACGGGTCGGGCTGACGCAGCGCGGCCAGCAAATCTGCCCGACGAATCACCGGGTTTGTGTTCATTTCTCCTCTGACTTATTCATAAAAAATTTTCTACGAACCATCGTGAAAACTATTGCACCTATCATTACACCTACAATTGTCCCTACAATTGCTGCAACGATACTCCAAAACATTTTGGTCATCCCTGCCAGGATTGACCATTTCTTAATAGGAGAGCTCGCACCCGTGAAATTATTCGCTATCGACGGTATTACAATTCCGCGATCGCCATCAATTTCCATTACTGTATCTAGCGCCGATGTGCGCGTTTGAATGCGAGATAGAAGCTTCTGCGCGCGTTGGCCTGTCAGTGGAAAGGGCTGGGTAATATCTCGATTCTTTCCAGCCATCGGAAGAATTTCAACGTTCTGAATCTGCTGGGGTGTTAGCGTTAGGCGCGCTAAATAGTTATCTCCCCAGCTATTGCGGGAGTAGCTAAAAATCAAGTTACCCAGAGAGTAGAAAATCACTTTACCGCGATAGACTTCTACCCCTTGAGGAATGTGGGGGTGCCCTCCAATAATCATGTCAGCACCGCTATCAATACATTGGTGTGCGATCTGACGCAGCGTAGAGGAGGGTGTTTGACTGCCTGTAACTCCCCAATGAAATGACAGGATGACATAGTCTACCTGGCGTCTGATCTGCTGAATGTCGTCTTGAATCAGCGAAAAATTGAGCGGAGCAACCCCGGCTCGATTGGGTGAGGCAAAGCCGATAGCTCCAGAATTTTCGAGCATTGTATAGGCTAGAAACGCAAGCCGAATCCCGTTTTTTGTGGTGACAAAAGGATGACGCGCTGCTTCTAAGTTAGCCCCCGTACCCACTGCGGCTATGCCTGATTGAGAGAGGGCGTGGATAGTGTCCAAGAGACCCTGTGTTCCTACATCAAGAGCATGATTATTTGCAGTAGACACAACATCAATGCCAGCCCACTTTAAGCCTGTTGCCAGTCGGCTCGATGCCCGAAAGGTAGATGTTATTAAATACCTTGATAAGGGGGCATGATCTGACAGAGGATTTTCTAAGTTAACAAACGCAATATCCGCTTCTCGCAAGAGTGAAGCAAGCCTTTGAAAGGGGTAACGCGCTTCTGCTTCAGCAGACTGAAACGAAAATTGATAGGACTGTATTTCACCATCAAGCCACGAGTGTTGCATATCCCAAGCCCATTGAACATCACCCCCCACGATCAGATCTAACTCTTGGGCTAAACTGGCTTGCGATGTAACCCAACATAGGAATGCCACTATAATGCTTAGTCCTCGTCTTAGGTAGACGAGCAATGTTTCCTTAAAACAACGTTCGGCTCTAACAGGCTGTGTCATAGTAGTGCGATCGCCATCCGCTTACCGTGGGTTCAATCAATACCTTGGGCGATCGCCAGCTCTAGCCCAAGTGCATCAATCCATAGCTTGATTGACAATGAGAGAACTTCCTCACTAATTCCTTATCTTCTAGTTTTACTCTTAAAACAAGAAAACATCTTCAGCAGAAGTTGTCCCATGGTCTTGATTAGGAGCATGGTTATCTGCTGGTTGACTGACTTATTGCTTGACTGAGAGCCTAAATGGAACGCTTCGTATTATTTGCCTAATACCATTCGGTAGCGATCGCATTGTAGATAGCAAGATAGCCACAGCCAGCTCTTAAAATCTTTGCAATTTGTAATATGCATATCGCAAATTTGTAACCCTTAAATTTGCAACCTGTAAATTTACAATATGCATTTTGTTAGCTGAGGCGATAAAAGAAAGATGCAACCACCAGACCCGATTGGCCAGTTTGCGGTGCATCGGTTTCCAGAGTTTCGTAACCCCACAATCGACATCCTTAACTGGGGGCGCACACGGCATCATATTCCGATCCTGCTGGAAATTGATGTGACCGAAGCACGCCATGCCATCCGCGCGCAGCACGCCAAGACCGGGCAGCGGATTAGCTTCACGGGCTGGGTGGTGGCCTGTCTGGCTCAGGCGGTCAGCGAACACAAGTCTATTCATGCCCTGCGTCGGGGCGATCGCCATGTTGTGGTGTTTGATGATGTGGATGTCATGGTTGTTGTCGAACGGGCGGTGGCGCAGGCTGAGCACTCTTCTGAGCGTTCGTCTGAGCCCTCTGCGGCGGGCGAAAGGCTACCGATGCCCTACATTATTCGTCGAGCCAATGCCAAAACGGTAGCCGAGATTCATGCCGAAATCCGGGCGGCGCAGCATGCGCCGGTAGCTGCCGGAGAGGTGCAAATTGACGCCCACCGGGCCTCTTGGCTGACGAAAATTGGGACGATGCTGCCCCGATTTATGCGCGATCTGTTGTTTTGGCGGCCGCTGCTGCGCGATCCGTTTCGGGTGAAGCGCTTAATGGGTACGGTCTCTGTAACGTCTGTGGGTATGGCCGGGCAGGGTGGGCTGAGTTGGGGCATTCCCATCGGCATCCATCCGCTAATTGTGGCAGTGGGGGCGATCGCCAAGCGGCCGGGTGTGGTTCACGACCAGATTGCCGTGCGGGAATATGTTGGGCTGACTGTGCTGTTTGACCATGACGTGACGGATGGTGCCCCGGTGGCGCGTTTTATTCGGTGCTTGCAGGGACTAATGACCCGTGGGTATGGGCTCAGCGAGACCCCAGAATAGCGCTGACTTGTTCCAAGCTTCGTGATTATGGCTCTAGCGTTTGGCGCGATCGACAGCTTGCCGCCACGCGGTTAGGAGCGATTGGCGCTGATCGACACTCATGGCGGGTTCAAACCGTTTTTCGACTTGCCACTGCTGGGCGATCGCC
>DATNOW010000128.1:0-4613 GCA_036703515.1 Chroococcidiopsis sp. | reverse complement strand
GCCTATTTTCAAGAAAGGTAGCCCCGCTTGGGAACTGCACGAAGCCGTTGCCCAGCAGCCCTACGATTGGCTGGTTGAAAAGACGTTACCCGGCAGTTTTACAGGAACCGAGTTGGAAGCCTGGCTGCGAGCCAAGGGCATTGACACAGTGGTGGTGGCGGGATACATGACCCAAATGTGCTGCGATACTACGGCCAGACAGGCGGCCCACCTTAATTTTACCGTTGAGTTTTTGTCGGATGCCACCGGCACGCTGGCCTTTGAAACCGAGGCCGGCCGCGCCACGGATGAAGAACTGCACCGAGCAACCCTGGTCAGCCAGAGTTCGTTTTTTAGCACCGTTTTGCCCACCGCAGAGTGGATTAAGCGCATCCAGGAGTGAAGGGGAGTGGTTCGACAAGCTCACCAACCCAAAAAGGGAGTGGTTCGACAAGCTCACCAACCAGGGAGGGTAAGAAAAGGGTGAAGGGTGAAGGGTAAAAAATTAGGAGAGGGAGGGAGTGGTTCGGCAGGCTCACCAACCGGGGAGAGAGGGAGGGAAGGGTAAAAAATAGGAGGGGGCGATCGCACTATGGGTACTGCAAGAATAGGT
Organism: Chroococcidiopsis sp.; assembly: GCA_036703515.1. Classification (GTDB taxonomy): domain Bacteria; phylum Cyanobacteriota; class Cyanobacteriia; order Elainellales; family Elainellaceae; genus DATNOW01. The sequence continues at coordinate 4,021 of DATNOW010000128.1, read as the reverse complement.
ACTGCAAAGCAGACATTGGAGAGAACATAGTATGGCGGGTAAGCAATCGAAGGGCACCTGCGTTTATTGCGGTAAACAGATGGCCAAAGCGGGTATGACTAAGCATTTAGTCACCTGCCCCCAGCGCCACGCGGCGATCGCCCAAGCTGAGTCTGGAAAGGGCACCGCTGAATCGATCTATCACCTGCGCATTCAAGATGCCTACGACAAAACATTTTGGCTAGATCTCGAAATCCGTGGAACCAAAACCTTGGCCGATCTGGATGCCTACCTGCGGGCGATCTGGCTAGAGTGTTGCGGTCATATGAGCGAGTTTTTCCTGGGGGGTGCGTTTTCACATGAACTCGGGATGCGACGCAAAATCAGCCAGGTGTTTCAGCCGGGCGTTGAAATCACCCATGTCTATGACTTTGGCACCTCGTCTGAAACGCTGGCGAAGTGTGTGGACGTACGCCAAGGCAAACCGCTGACCAAAAACGCGATCGCCCTGATGGCACGCAACAACAGCCCAGAGTATGCCTGCATTGAATGTGGCGCACCCGCCACCCATCTTTGTATAGAATGCCAGGTTGAAGATCAAACCGCAGGGACGCTGTGCGATCAGCATACGCAAGATCATCCCCATGTGAATTATGGCGACCCCCTGCCGTTAGTGAATTCGCCTCGGCTGGGGATGTGTGGCTATGATGGCCCCGCTGAGCCGCCTTATTAACGGCGTTACTAGAGGGCGCGATCGAGCAGCATATAGGTCATCATTTCCCCCCGGCCTTTGACATTGATGGTGCCGCGTTCCTCAAACCGGTATTTGCCTTTCAAACATTCGTAGGTGGTGCTGGTGACTTGAATCTGGCCGGGTAGCCCGGTCGATTCCATTCGGCTAGCGACGTTGACTGTGTCGCCCCACAGATCGTAGGTAAACTTTTTGGTGCCAATGACGCCTGCACCTACCGCGCCGGTATTGATGCCAATGCGCATGGTGAGATGGGCGCGATCGCTATTGACGGCGCTCAGGTCTAAGTTGGCGATCGCCGCCTGCATATCCAGGGCCATCTCAGCGATCGCCTCGGCGTGGTCATTGCGGGGCGTGGGCAGGCCACCCACCACCATGTAAGAGTCGCCAATGGTTTTAATTTTTTCTAGATTGTGCTGCTCGACCAGTTGATCAAAGGTCGAAAACAGGGTGTTGAGCAAGGTGACTAGCTCAATCGGCGAGAGCCGCACCGATAAGTTAGTGAAATCAACAATATCGGCAAACAAAACCGTCACGTCGGTAAAGTTGTCAGCGATGATCATCGGCGCAGCCTTGAGCCGCTCGGCGATGCTTTTAGGCAAAATGTTGAGCAGCAGCCGCTCTGATTTTTCTTGTTCTTCTTTAAGCTGCTTGAGGTAGGCCTGCTCTTGATCCCGCAAGCGCTTTTTCTCCAGACAGGCGCTGACGCGAGCCTTGAGCAGGGTGGGGTTGAAGGGTTTAAACAGATAGTCTTCTGCGCCTAGCTCGATACAGCGGACGACGCTATCGATATCGTCGAGGGCCGAAATCATAATCACCGGAATATGGCGCAGGGTAGGGTCAGCCTTGAAGTGTTCTAAAGCTTCATAGCCGTTCATCTCGGGCATCATGATGTCGAGCAAAATCAGGTCAAAGGGTTGCGATCGCGCCTTTTCCAGCGCCTGGATGCCATTTTCGGCAAAGTCGATCACATGCCCATGACGCACTAACCGGCGCGACAGCAGATCGCGGTTTGATTCGTTATCGTCTACGACCAGTACATGGCCCTGATCAAGTTTCATGGTGAGGTACCCTTGCCCAACAAGACCTGGATTTTTCCGAGCAGGCGCGTAAAGTCAATTGGCTTGGTGTCATAATCATCGCACCCCGCTTCCATGCACTTGGCCTGATCCCCAGCCATGGCATGAGCCGTCAGGGCAATCACCGGGATCGCCTGGGTTTCAGCAGTGGCCTTAAGCTGCCGCGTTGCCGCCCAGCCGTCTAGCACCGGCAAACTCATATCCATCAAAATCAGATCCGGGCGTTCAGACTGCGCCATCGCCACCCCCTGCTGCCCGTCTACGGCCACAATTACCTGCAACCCCTTGCGCTCTAGGCGACGAGACAGCATATCTCGATTCAGTTCATTGTCTTCGACTAACAAGATTTTATGCATGCATCACTCCCTGGAAAGCGCGGGCGCAAGTAGGCGCAGTAGTGGGCGTTAGTAGTAGGTGTCAGTAATGGTAAGCGGTTTAATCGTGTGCTGTTTAGTGTACGCTGTTTCATTCAATCTATTGCCCTCGGGTGGTTTCAGCCACAAGGTGGCAAATTTCGCTCAACAGTTGTTCGCAGGTGTAGGCTCCCTTTTGCAAAATCCGCTCGACGCGACCGTTGAGCTGCTGGCGTTCCTCTGGGGTGACGTCTTTGGCGGTGACGATCACCACCGGAATCGATCGCCACTCGTCGCGGGTTTGCAGAGCATCCACAACGCTAAAGCCATCCATTTCGGGCATCATCAAATCGAGCAAGATCAGCTCTGGCAGACTTTGCTGCAAGCATTCCAAGGCCACTTTGCCATTGTCGGCTTCGGTAACGTGCCATCCCTCCTTTTCCAGCAGTTGTCGCAGCAGATCGCGATTGGTGGGGTCGTCGTCTACGACTAAAATCGGGCAAGGCGGGCTATCGCAGCGATATTTGTGCAACACTGCGCTTAGTCGCTGCCGATCGATGGGTTTGGTGAGATAGTCAGATGCCCCCAAGGCATAGCCCATATTCTTGTTATCTACCATGGTTAGCATGATCACCGGAATATCGGCCAGGGCGGGATCATTTTTAAGGAAGGACAAAATACTCCAGCCGTCGGTGCCGGGCATCATCACGTCGAGGGTGATGGCATCTGGGTGGATTTCGCGGGCGAGATTTAAGCCTTCGGCGGCGTTGTAGGCGCTGTAGATATGGAATCCCTGCTTGCTGAGCGATCGCTGTAGCAGATCGTGCACGGTCGGGTCATCGTCGATCACCAGCAGCGTGCTGGCCCCGACGGGGATCGGCGCAGGGGTGATGCCCTCACCATCGTTGGGCGATCGCCCATTTTTGTTCGGCTGTGGCACGACGGCAGGCACATGCACGGTAAACAGCGATCCTTCCCCGACGACGCTTTCCACCCAAATATCGCCGCCCATCATCTGGCAAAACCGCTTGGAAATCGCTAGCCCCAGCCCCGTGCCGCCATATTTGCGCGTCGTCGAGGCATCGGCTTGGGTAAACGCCTGAAACAGCCGACCGATTTGTTCGGGGGTCATGCCAATGCCCGTATCTTGGACGCTGAAGGTAATCCAGTCTTCAGTACCGGCGATCGCCTGAAGATCGCTGGCAGCACTGACCGTTAACGCTGGACTGCGACGGGCCGTTAAGGTAACGGTGCCCTGCTCAGTAAACTTGCTGGCATTGCTGAGCAAATTAAATAGGGTTTGTCGCACCTTGGTCAAGTCGGCATACATCATCCCCAAGTCTGGGGCGCACTGCACCAACAGCGTATTGTGATTTTTGCTAATCAGGGGCTGGATCGTGTTGACCACATCCTGAATGATTTCCGACACCCGAAACGGCTCTAGGTAAAGATCCATCCGCCCCGCTTCGATCTTCGACAGATCCAAAATGTCGTTGATTAGCGCCAACAGGTGCTTGCCCGCCCCATGAATGCGCTTGAGATCGGGTAAAAAGTCGTTTTGCTCAAGGTCAATCGCCTCTTCTTGCAGCATTTCGCTGTAGCCGATGATGGCATTTAGCGGGGTGCGCAGCTCGTGGCTCATGTTGGCCAAAAACTGGCTTTTGGCCTGGTTGGCCTCTTCGGCCGCTTCCTTGGCTTTTTGCAGCTCTTCGGCCTGCTTGCGTTCGGTAATGTCGCGCAGGGTGACGATAATACCTTGCACCGAGGGGTCATCGAGCAGGTTATTGCTGACAGCTTCTAACACTAGCCAGGTGCCGTTTTGGTGCTGCAAGCGCAGCTCAAAGGGGTCAGAACTGCCC
>DATNOW010000127.1:0-7045 GCA_036703515.1 Chroococcidiopsis sp. | reverse complement strand
CCGTAAGCGCTCAGACAACGCCAAACCAGCCAAAACATACCGAGGGGGGTGCGGGGAAGTTCCGTCCTCCTGCTGGGGGTTTGGGGGCTAGCCCCCAAGGCTGTTGGCTTTACGAGTCCAGGGTATACCAGCGCCACGTTCCTACTCACCGTCTCTAGCATGGCTAGCCCCCAAGGCTATTGGCTTTCCCGTATACTAAACAGTAAGATTGGCACGCAACAACAAGCACTCAATAGCTAGCACTCAATAACTAGCAATAACAAGCACTCAACAACAGTCTGCGTGCATGGTCTATTAAATCGCGCTACACCAACCACCAGATTTTTTGGCAATCCTTATGATCGATGCCTCTCAGACCCAACCCCTGATTGCAGAAGAACTATCAAGCCCGCCCACAAGCCGCTTAGCCGATGTTAGCACCCTAGAACTTGCCCAAGCCCTAGCAGAACGGTTGGCGATCGCCCCCAACGACTGGCATCGCCTCAAGTCAAACCGCAACGCCCGCGCCCGCGAGCAAATCATCACCGCCTTGGTCTATCTGCTCAAAGATCAACCCAGCGAATCGCTGCCTCGGCTACAGCAGGCTGTGGGCTGGCTTGATCGCTCCATTTCGGCACCACCCTGCCCCACCCACGGCACACGCTAGCGCTACCCGAGGGGATCGCGTTCTCATAAAAAACCTGGTTTAAAAACCTAGTTGAGTGTAGCTATTCATTAGAAATGGCCACACCCGATAGGTTTTTGTTTGATATTGAGGGATTTGATATTGAGACAATAGCCCTTAGCCCGGCTCGGCTTCATCGTCCTCAATCTCAGGACGCTGCCCCGGCATCGTAAATAGTTTGAACATTAATTGGCTAGCTGGGCTGGTCGACATCCCTGCATTCGATGGCGCGATCGCCCGACTGCTGCTAACGTTCGTCGTTTGGGGTGGTGTGGCAATCGAATGACACAACAAGGTCAAAACGCACGAACATAGCGCCAGCGACCATAGATCGAGCTGTTTGCTCGGCATCCAGCCCTTGGCCGCGATCGCCGTAGCGTAGGGAGTCTGGAGGGGGTGATTGGCAGGAGCCGTGGGTCGTAGATAGCCCATGTCGCCAATGGCCCGTGGCGATCGCCGTTTATAACGTTTCAACACAGCTTTGAACCTAACGTGTAATCCATAGACAGCATACCCATTCTGGTGCACTTCGCCTGCACTATATAGGACAGTCGCCGCTGCGGCCCTAATCAGGCACACTCTTGGGTGCACTCTTCGGCGCACTCTTCGGCACACTCTCTGGAAGGATACAGCCGGTTTGGATTTTGGCGCGTAGCGCTATATTTCAGTTTTTGCGATTCGTCAGGGGATAGCGCTATTGCAACCCTACAATGGGTTGCAATAGCGATCTCATTTTCCCCCTGCGCTTCGCTTGCCCTCCCGATATCATTCAATCCTTAGCTATTGACGGTGGTTACTGCCTGCGAAGTGTGTTACCTGTAGTGAATAGTTTGACATCCTTAGTTTCCATGCCAGTTATACCTTGTCGCTCTAATCTTTTTCAAAGCTACAATGATCTCTACGAATTTATCTCTGTTTGTCAAGAACGATTTGTTGAAAAGAAACAGCCTCAGATTGTCAGCATTACGGTTGAGATAGATCCGGTTGACCCGCTGGCCGTTCTACATAAATTAGCGACGTCAGACCAGCCTCATTTTTACTTTGAAAACAGACTACATGAAGAGGCGATCGCCGCCATTGGCTCGATTAGAGCATTGGAAATATCTGGAACAAAACGATTTTCTCAAGTTCAATTTTTTATTAATTCCTGTTTAGAAAACATCATTCCCACAGACGATTTGCCGCAGCCATCGTCCAATCCTTACTTTTTTTGCAGCTTCACCTTTTTTGATCAACCCTCTGCGCTTTCGCCCTTTCCAGCGGCGACTGTTTTTCTGCCGCGTTGGCAAATTGTACGTCGTCAAGATCGCTGTAATGCTATTGCTAACCTCGTCATTTCTTCGCATCTAAATATAGAGAATGTCGCCACAGAACTGTGGCAAGGGCTACAAACGATTCGCTCGGCCCGGCATGGTCTGCTGTCTGACTCGATCCGGCAGCCGTTCCAGCAGTGGAAAACGACCGAAATCCACAACTTCAAAGCCAGCGTTGTCTCTGCTCTCCAGTCGATCTATGCCAACCAGCTCAGCAAAGTTGTGTTGGCCCATGAGGTCGATGTGCTGTCGCCCGTTGCCTTTCGCTGGCTGCATTCGCTGCACAATCTGCGGCAGCGCCACCCCGATTGCTACATTTTTTCGACCAGCAACGGCAAAGGGCAAAGTTTTATTGGGGCTAGCCCCGAACGGCTGATCAGCATCCGCGATCGCACCTTAATCACCGATGCCCTGGCTGGGTCGGCCCCACGCGGCAAAACCGTCGAAGAAGACATCAAGTTAGGCGATCGCCTGCTCAGCAGCGACAAAGAGCGCCATGAACATCGCGTCGTGGTCGATTTTATGATCCACCAGCTCCAGCAGTTTGGCTTAAGCCCGCGCTGGGCAGCAATCCCGACCCTGCGGCGACTGTCGAATATTCAGCACCTCCACACCCCCATCCAGGCGACGGTATTGCCCAATCTGCACCCGCTGCAAATCTTGGCCGAACTGCACCCCACCCCCGCCGTCGCTGGGATGTCGCGCGATCTGGCCTGCCAATATATCCGTCGCCATGAACCGTTTGAGCGATCGCTCTATGCGGCCCCCCTCGGTTGGGTCGATGCCCAGGGCAATGCCGAATTCATCGTTGGCATCCGCTCCGCCCTGCTGGAAGGGCACCGGGCCCGCCTCTATGCAGGTGCGGGCATTGTCGCGGGCTCTAACCCCGATCGCGAATTGGCCGAAGTCAAACTCAAGCTCCAGGCCCTGCTGCAATCGCTGGTTTGAGCGGGCTACGCCTGGGTCGGAACGGTTTCCCTTTTCATAAGAACGGGTTCAAAAACAGATTAAAAAACGGGAGGCGTGGCGCTGCAATCTCGGTTAGAGACATCGCCATCGGGCATTTTGGTGTTGCAGAGGCGGGCACTGAGCAAACTGGCCCCGTTAAACCTTGCGCCGCTCAAGTTTGCGCCGTTGAGGTTGGCGTTATAAAAATCAACCCCCGACAGGTCAGCGTTTTCTAGATTGGCGGCCGTCAGGCTGGCATTTCTAAACACGGCCCCGCGCAGGTCGGCATTTTGCAGGCTGGCATTTTGCAGCGTGGCGTTACTCAGGTTGGCGTAGCGCATATACGAACCGCCAAAGTTACTGTCAGTGAGATTGGCGCTGACCAGGGTGGCCCCGCCAAAGTTGGCCTCTTGGGCGATCGCCCGCTGCAAAATCGCCCCGCGCAAATCAGCGGCCTCAAACACACCACCCGACAAAAACGCATCCGTCAGATCGGCCCCAATCAAATCGGCCGCAAACAAGTCTGCCTCTAGCAGATAGGCCCCAGCCAAATTTGACTGGCGCAGATAAGCGGCGCGCAGATCGCAGGCCGTGCAGTTATTGACATTGCGCAGACGGATCAGGTGATCGGGATTATAGGCTTGGCTAGGAGCTACCCCGACAAAGGGCGACAGCAGCGCTAGGGCAACCAATATTCGACTCAGTTTCATAACGATTTACAGGCAAAGGGTTCATTTACAACCCAACTTCCACCCCAACGCGCTCCATCCGGAAATCTTGACGTGAACCCTGGCGATCGTACGCTATCTGCCGCGATTGCTGTCTTACAACTGAGCTAAGGGGGCGTGAACAGCGAGGGTTCTGAGGGCATCCTAAACGGTAGTGACCAAAACGGTAGCGACAAAGTCAATGCTCTGTCAGAAGTCCGTCAATGATGTATCGATAGATCCATCAATTTGATTTGAGGGGTTAGAGCCACCTTGACCTAGAGCCCTTATTGTATTCTGGATATCGGATAGATCGGGGGCAGTCGGCGGGTCGAGCTGGATAGTCCTTGGTTTTCGATGCGATCGCTGTAACGCTGTCAATCTGCCGTGCTCGTTTATAGGTTTGGGGTGCCCTATGACTGATGTGTTTATTTCCTATTGCCGTCGCAATAAAACATTTATCCAAAAGCTGCATGAACGGTTAACCAACGAAGGTCGCGATCTGTGGATCGACTGGGAAGACATTCCGCCCAATGCAGACTGGCGTGCCGAAATTGCCGATGGCATCCAAAAAGCCGACACCGTTTTATTTGCCCTCAGCCCCGACTGGCTGGCTTCCTACGAATGTAAGGTCGAGCTAGAGCAAGCGGTGCAGATGAATAAGCGCCTGCTGCCGATCGTCTGCGAGGAAGTGCAATACAAGGAAGTAGACCCCAGCCTGGCCTCCCTCAACTGGATCTTTTTTCGCGAGACCGACGACTTTGAGCGCGCCTATGAAACGCTGCGCCAGGCGCTCGATACCGACTTGCAGCATATCAAAGCCCACACCCGCTTGCTCACCCGCGCCATTGAGTGGGACAAGAAAAACAAAGATCAAAGCTTTTTGCTGCGCGGCAAAGATTTCCTCGAAGCTGAGCAGTGGTTGAAAGAGTCGTCGGGAAAAAATCCAGAGCCGACCCCCCTCCACACCGACTACATTATCAGCAGCGGGCAAAGCCAGGCCAAGCGCCAAAAGTCTACCATTGCTGGGGTGGCGGTGGGTTTAGTGGTGGCCTGCGGGCTGGCGATCGCCGCCTTTGTCCAATATCAGGTGGCCGAAACCCAGCGTCGCCGGGCCGAGGTCTTACAAATCAACACGCTGAGCGAAACGGCCACGGCCACCTTTGCCAACGATGATCAGCTTAGAGGGCTACTCACTAGCGTTAAGGCCAACCGGCGACTGCCGATGCTGACCTGGATCTCGTCCAAGGATGACCTCTACCGCGATACCGAAGGAACGCTGCGTCAGCTTTACGAGATCATCCACGAAGAAAACCGCCTCGAAGGGCACCAAGACCTGATTACTAATTTGCGGGTCAGCCCCGACCGCTCCATTATTGCCTCGACCAGTGCCGACAACACGATTAAGCTGTGGAGCAAAGAAGGAACGTTGCTCACCACCCTTAGCGGCCATACCAGTACGGTGTGGTCGGTGATGTTTTCGGCAGATGGCAAAACCATTGCCTCGACCGGAGAAGACCGCACGGTGCGGCTGTGGACGTTAGACGGCAGGTTGATTAAGACCCTGCCGTTTGATGCCCCGGTGTGGAGCGTTAGCTTTAGCCCGACCGACGACTTGCTGGCGATCGCCACCGCGGATGAAACCGTGGCGCTCGTGCGGGCCGATGGCACCGTAGTCAACCGCTGGCGCAGCGTCAACCAGGGCAAGGTGTTTAGCATTCGCTTTTCCCCCGACGGCAAACAGCTTCTCACCGGCAGCGCCGACAAGATTGCGCGTTTATGGGATCTGAAGGGCAACCTGCTGCAAACCTTTGCAGGGCATACGGGCGAAATCTGGGCCGTGCGCTTTTCGCCGGATGGCACACGGGTGGCAACGGGTAGCGCGGACAACACCATTCGGCTGTGGGATCTGACCGGTAAGACGCTGCAAACCTTTGAGGGACACGACTCAGGCGTGATCAGCATTGCCTTTAGCCCGAATGGGCAGCGTCTGGTGTCGGGCAGCGCCGATCACACAGCCCGGGTATGGGATATGCAGGGGGTGTTGCTGCACACCTTCCATCATTCGGATATTGTCTCTGGGGTTGATTTTCTTGATGATGACAGCGTGGTATCGGGCAGCTACGACAAAACCGTGCGGATTTGGTGGCTCGATCCGGAGCTGCGCCAAAACCTGAGGGGGCACACCCGTCGCGTTTTAGATGTAGCGATCAGTGCCGATGGTAAGACGATCGCCTCTAGCAGCAGCGATCGCACGGTTGAAATGTGGCAGTGGGACGGCAATCAGGCTCAGTTTCTGCGGTCGATCGCCCTCCCCAGCGGCGAACCCAATAGCGTTAGCCTTGACCCGACCGGCAGCCTGATTGCAGCGGCTGGCTTCGACGGCAAGATCTATCTATGGAATCGAGAAGGCACCCTGCTGCATACCCTGACCAGCGGCACCTTAGAGGTCTATACGGTGACGATTTCGCCGGATGGGCAGACGATTGCCACGGGTGGGGCCGACAATACCATCAAGCTGTGGAGCCGCGATGGGCAACTGCTGCGCACCCTCAGCGGGCATGAGGAAGGCGTCAGGGCGATCGCCTTCTCTCCCGATGGTAAAACCATTGCCTCGGGCAGCATGGACAACACCATCAAGCTGTGGAATATTGACGGCACCTTGCTGCGTACCCTGAAGGGTCACACGGCCGCGGTTTTTAGCGTGGCGTTTTCACCCGACGGGCGCACGCTGGTTTCGGGCGGCACCGACAACATGGTGAAGCTGTGGAATATTGATGGTAGCCTTTTGCGCAGCATTCGCGCCCATGATTCGGGGGTGACCTCGGTCGACTTTAGCCCCAACGGCCAAATGATTGCCTCGGGCAGTTTTGACAACACCGTGAAGCTGTGGAGTTTAGACGGTGTTTTAATCCGCACCCTGGTTGGGCATCACCAGCGGATTGCCGCGATCGCCTTTAGCCCTGATGGCAATACCCTGATTTCGGGCGCAGCCGATCGCCTTGTCAAACTGTGGAATTTGACTGAAATTGACGCCACGCCGCTCACCCGTGCGGAATTAATCGACGAAAGCTGTAAGTGGTTAAGGGATTATCTCAAAACTAACTCTCAACTCCAGACCAGCGATCGCAATGTGTGTTCTTAAGCGCAGCCCACAGCCATGCTTGAGCATGCTGTGGTTGGAGTGATTGGAGTGGATAAGATAAATCTGTGCCATGTTTGGGAGAATTGCCATTGATTAGCTCGTTATTGCCTGTGTTATTGCCTGGGCGTTATCTGCTCAGTCCGCTGCTTCTGATGCTGTTCATGGCCGCTATGGCCGCCCCAGCCCCGGCCCTGTCTCAGCCCAACCTCCCCACGACCGCTCGCCAAGACGCTGGTATGACCAGTAGCCATGCCAGCAAAGATCGGGT